>CAZBSB010000090.1:0-9205 GCA_964494535.1 uncultured Rhodospirillales bacterium | reverse complement strand
AGGTCTGGCTGAGCCACGGGTGCGTGCCCGGCGCCGTGTCCGTGATGCCGGTGATTTGGTAGGCGTTGGACGTATAGCTGAAGTTCCGGGCGACGGCGCCCGTCGTGGCGATGGTCAGCAGCCTGCGGTCATTCGCATTCGTGTCATAACCCCAGCTGGTGACGATGCCGCCGATGGTGCGGCTGGCCACCTGCCCGCTGTTGCCGAGATAGCCATAGCTGAAGCTGCCCAACTCCGTCGTGTGGCTGTTCATCCGCCCCAGCGTGTCAAAGCCGAACGTCTCCGCCGCCGTGCCGCTGATGGTGCGGCTGTTCGGCCTGCCCGCCGCGTCATAGGCCAGCGTGATGCTGTCATTGGCGAAGGGGCCGTCCTCAACATCCGGCAGCAGCGCACCGTTGGTGCCGACGGGCTTATACGTCCAGGTCGTGGTGCCGAACGTGTCCGTCATGCTCGTGCGTCTTGGGAACCACGGGTCATACACGAAGCTGGCACCCGGCGTCGCCACCACGGCATTGGTGAAAGCGTAAGAAGCGACCGTGTCGTCTTTGTTGTAGGTGTAGGTGAGCGTCTGCCCCCTTGCGTCCGTGCGTGTCTTGAGCCGGCCGACGATGTCGTAGGTGTAACTCTCCGTCTTCGCGTTGGCGGTGCCGTAGGCGTAGGTCTTCGCTGTCGGGCGGGATTGAATGTCAATGTCCCAATGCGTGACGTTGCCGTTCGCGTCCGTCAGCTCCTTGAGGGTGCCATTGGCATAGTAGGCGTAGCTGGTGGTGCGGGTGACAGGGCTGCCGGAGACCGTTACGGTCTCGCTGCTGCTCGTGATGCGCCGGTTGCGGTCATAGACATAGTTCGTGATCCGCCCCAGCCGATCCGTGATCTTCCAGACATCAAGGCTCGGCGAACCCGCCGTGGGCACGGTGCCGGTCGTCCAGGTGGGCTGCGCGAAGAGGCCGGCGTAGGCCGGCATCCAGGCCTTGACGCACGGCAGCGCGGAAACAAGGCTTCTGTTGTCGTTCGCGGCACCCCGCTCGCGGATGTTGTCATTCACAGCAGCCGTGGCGCGTGTTGCAAACACGCGGCACGATATAGCTTCAACCGTCTTGGCCGCAGTACCAAGACGGTTGGCCGATTGGGCTTGCTTGTGATGGCGTTGTGCTTGCATTGATTGCTTGTTCTCCAATCCACAACAAAAACCACACAGCGGATGAAGGCGGCAAACGAGAACTCCACTTCAATCGATCTAGAGACCTAATTGTCCCGTTCGCACTTCGACGTGTATCCGCGCATCTTCTCCATTATCTTCACTCCGGTATTCTGTTCTTTCCAATTTAGGGCAAGATCGTGAGCCTGGGCGATTTGGTCTTGAGTAAGTTTTTTCTCGAGCGCCTGCCGGAATCTACCAGCCAACTTATCGCAACGTCGCTCGGCCAGAATAAACCACATACCTGCAATGACATTGTCTTTTGGCACGCTAAGTCCACGATTGTATTCCAAGCCCATCTGAATTTGTGCATCGGCATTACCCTGCTCGGCCGCCCGTCGCAGCCATTTTAGTGCTATTGAATCATCTTTATGTGGAGTAATGCCATAATTAAATGCCATTGCTAACATGTATTGAGCCGCAGCGTCTCCGCGCTCGGCCAAATCCCAATTCCACAATAACAACTCTTTAGCAGATGACACTCTGTCAAAAGGAGATGCCGGATGCGTTTCTTGAGGAGTCGCGCACGACACCAGATTGAGGAAAACTGCCAACATGAAAAGCTTTCTTTGTCTGCTCATCATGGGACATTGCTCCTTACATGCACTACCCACAGGTTAACTTGCAGCATCGGCAGCGTAATTTCATTAGGCAATCTAGGCAAACCTGGCGACGGCGCGTTGGATGTCAAGAATGATGCGGCAAGCAGAGAGACCCCTCCGCCACCCGGAAGATTCACTGACTTACACTGTGTTGGATCGGTAGCGCACTTGCCCTCTTTTGGTTCGCACCAATATTTGCCATCTGTAGGAATGTATGGTTCATTTTCCTGACCCTTACATTTGGCTGTACACGCACCTTTATTCACTTCGGCACAAGTTTTCTGTGATGAACTGGGCGACTGATTACACCAACATGCGTAATCCTCCATGCATTCCGTGTAGCACCGAGAATTTGAATCAGCCAAACATACATCACCCGATGTTAGTCCCATCGGATCAACACCCATCATTGGACTCCCGCCCACATACCCCGTGAGATTGACGCCGCCCGCTTCGCGAATGGGATCAACGTTCAGCCACTTGCCATTGGCGGGGTTGTAGGCTCTGGTCGTGCTGAGCAGCAGGCCGGTGTTGGTCTGCGCGAACAGGCCGGCGTAGGTGTAGCCCGTCGTCACGGTGCCCCAGCTGCGGGCGACCTCGCCGTAGGGGCGATAGTCGAAGCTGCCGACCAGTGTGGGCGTGCCGGTGATGTCAATCACGTCGCGCACGCTGCCGAGATGGTCGGTGAGATAGAGATACTTCTTTGTTCCCGTGGCGCGGTATTCCCCCTCGGGATACAGCCGGTGCGTCCAGGCATCGGCGGCAGAGCGGATTTGGCAAATCGTCGTGCCACACCAGAGATAGCGCGTCTCGGTCGCGCCGACGGTTTGCTTGAGCCTGCGCCCCAACCCGTCATAGGCAAACGTCACCGTCGTGGCGCCTTGCGTGATGGTCTTCAGCCGGTCGGCGGCGTCGAACGTATAGGTGCGGGTGCCGTCGCTGCTCAGGTTGCTGTTCGTGGCACGGCAGCGCGGCACATGGTCATTCTCTGCCGTGCTGTATCGGCATGAACGATCTTCTATGTTGTCGTGTCGCCGCTGCCTCTGCACAGACATCTCGGTGCCATCCAGCCAGAAAACCGCCGGTAGGCTAACACAAATCCGTCAGGCGCCGCAGCCAAAAACAGCGCCAACCGGCGTGCACGTAACGGTCTATAAGATACTACAAATCCGCTTCTGCGGCGCGGCTGGAGCGGCTTTGGGCTACGCCCATGCCGAGGATGGCGGCGTAGGTGATGGCCACGGCCGGAATCTGCAGGCTGAAATCCAGCACCGAATGCAGCGCCTCCTGCGTGGTGGCGGCCAGCGCCAGCACGGGAAAAATGCCGTCTTTCTTGCGCTGCGCCGTGCCAACCAGGCAGCGCCAGACCAGCAGCGCCATGCCCAGTAGCCACAGCGCCGCCGCCGGAATGCCGAGATCGAGCATCATCTCCAGATATTCGTTATGCGCTTCTTGAAACCAGCCGATCACGGTGGGGTCGCGGAACAAACGGAACGCGGTGTCAAAATTGCCCAGCCCGTAGCCGAACCACGGGCTGGCCTGTATGGCTTCCCAGGTCAGGCGATAAACCCCCAACCGCATGTCCAAATCTTCGTTCACCATATTCGCGTTCAACCGCTCCACCAGCGATTGGCCGCCGATGAGCAACACGCCGGCGCCGATACCAGCCAGCCCCAGCAGCGTCAGCAGCAGGCGCGAGATCGGCAGGTTTTTGTTTACCGCCAACCCGAACACCAGTACGCACAACCCCGCCATGCAGCTGGCGAAACCGGCGCGGGAAGATGACATGACGAGCGCCGTAAAGAACAGCAGCGGCAACAGCACCCAATAAATCTCCTTGCCGATGAGATTGGCGACGAAATCACGCCACATAAAATGCGGCGAGGATTCGCGCCACAGCCGGTGCCAGCGCCGGAAGACGTAAGCGCAGGAACACAGCAGCCCCAGCCCGGCATAGGCGGCATAGGAATTGCGGTTGAAGAAAGTGGAAGTCATGTCGTCGCGATAGGAGCGCTTCTCGAACCACAGCACCAGATTGCTGCCGGAAATCTCGATATAAAAACCATAAGCGGCATAGAGCAGTCCGGTCACGATGATGGCGCCCAGCAGCCAATGCGCGCGTCGGCTTTCCTGCGTGAGCAGCAGCGCCAGCCAGAACGCCGCTGTATAGCTAAGCAAGCGCACCACGAAATAATAGATCGCGCTGGGGTCGAGCGCGATGACGCCGTTAATGCCCTCTTTCAGCAGCCCCTGCCGTTGCAGCAGCTGTTCGGCCTCCGCCCAGAGCGGATGATGCCACGTCTCCGGCACTACCCACAGCGTTTGGATAACAATCCAGCTTAGCACCGCGACCATGATCAGCATGGCGCCGCGCAGCGCGGGTGTGAAAGGATTCTCGACCAAATTGGGGCGCAGCATCCAGCCAGCGAGCAGCAGCACCAGCAGCAGATTGACCCACACCGAAACCAGACTGGCCGCCCACATCCGGTTGGCGCCCAGCGGTAGCGGCGCCAGCAGCAGCAGCAGCGCGAAGCCGGTGAGCAGCGCGTCGGCATAACCGCGCTGGGCGACGGCATTCGGCAAAGCGCCACGCAGGCGGGGAGGGGTGGGGCGCAGCGGTTGCTCGGTTGTCATGTCTGCATGAAGCGCATGTCGCTTCCCTCCAGCACCAAACAGGTGAGACGGCCGGTGGCATAAGCGCCGGTATCAATCCCGATCCGGTTGTGCCGCACTTCCGGCGTATCCACAATCGTGTGGCCATGCACCACCATGGTGCCGAAATCATCCTCGCTGCGCAGAAAATCGCTGCGGATGAACAGCAAATCTTCGCGCAATTGCTGCTCCAGCCCCAGCCCGGGGCGTAGTCCGGCATGAACAAAAGTATAATCGCCGATCACATGATGCAACCGCGTGGCGCGCAAGAACGCGATATCCTCAGCCGGAATATTGGCGACAAACGCTTGATGAATGTCCGGAATTTTTTCTTTCGCCACATTGGGCGGCGGCGGTGGCAGGCCGTAGCTGGCCAGCGTCTCGCGCCCGCCGAAATAAAACCAGTCCAGGGCGACGCTGAAATCGCCCTCGTAAAAACGCAGCATCACATCTTCATGATTGCCGCGCAGGAAAACCGGCGTGAAAGCCGGCGGCACGCCTTGCCGCAACCGCGCCAGTACGCCGCGGCTGTGCAGCCCGCGATCCACATAATCTCCCAGGAACACGATTTCCTGTTTTTCCGCCGGCGCCCGCGCGGCGTCATGCTGAATACGCTCCAGCATGGTTTCCAGCAGGTCAAGCCGGCCATGAATATCGCCCACCGCATAGACGCGGCAATGCGGCGGCACGCGGTTTTCGCGGTTTGGGGCGGGCTGACTTTTGCGGAATAGGCTGAACATTGCCCCCTTCATAGCGGAAAAAAGCCGCCAGGCAAACTCTCAGCAATACGCGCAACTGTTTGGCGGCTACAGTAAAGACTTAATAAATCGTTACAGTATCAACACAAAATCATTATCAGAGCGCTGTTAGCCCGCAAGCGGCAAGATCAAGCCAATATATATATAAGGCAGACCGGCAATCAAGGTACGCTGCTTGCCGCTCATTTATCTTGGCCACAATCTTGCCACATAAAAATGACCCATATGCCAACATTGAGCATGGCGTAAACCAATGCTTTACCCTGATTTGATTTGTTCAGGCAGCGTGCAACAGCTATGATGATTTGTGCATCCGCGGCCATAAACGGCAAACGACAAACACACGCGAGGTATGACGTGGCGCCGGAGACCGGAAGAATAAAATTCACCGTGCAAACGCTGGACGAACGGGGCCTGCAGGCGGCGGCTCATCAGCTGGCGGCGCAGGTACAGCAGGATTTTCGCCCCAATATCGTGCTGGGCGTCCGCACCGGCGGCTATATCGTCGCCGATTTGATGATGGAGGCCCTGCCGGTCGAGGCCATTCTGCTGCCCATCACCTGCCGGCGCCCGAGCACCGGCAAGAAGCAGAAATTTTCTGCGGTCAAGGATATGCTGAAGGCGCTGCCTCAGCCGATAACTGATCAACTGCGGGTCATCGAACACCGGATGCTCACCCAGCGCCGTTCCCCCCAGCCGTTGAGCGCCTTCACGCCGGACGCGGAGGAATTGGCGCAAATCACCCATTTGCTCAGCCTGCGCGGCGCGGAAGCCAGGGTGTTGGTGGTGGATGACGCGGTGGATAGCGGCGCGACCCTGCGCGCCGTGCTAGACACGGTGGCCGAAATTTTGCCGCCCGATGCGGTCTTGAAAAGTGCGGCATTGACTGTTACCACTACTGACCCTCTGGCTGAACCTGACTATTCGGCGTATCGCTATGTCCTCTGCCGCTTCCCCTGGTCTCTCGACTTCCGGCGCCAAGCCGGTGCTGATCTTCGACCTGGACGGCACACTGCTGTCAGTGAATAGCTATCCGGCATTCGTCCGTTATCTCATCGTCGGCCATTTCCCTGAAAACAAGACCTTCGACCGCATCAAGATCGGCCTGCAGACCATTAAACTGATGCTGCAGCGCAAGTTGATGAAGAAGGATCACGTCGTCATCAAAGCCCAACTGCAGGAATTATGGTCAAGAGCGGCGGCCAAAGACCCGGACAGCCTGGCGCAAGATTGGCTGATCGGCGATCTCTACAACACCGTGCGCCCCAATCTGTTCCCCATCATGGCGCGCGTCGTGAAGCAGGAGCTGGACGCTGTTCTGGCCACGGCTGCGGCGGGAGAATATGCCATAGCGCTTGGCCAGAAGCTCGGCTTCAAGCACATTCTGACCACCCCGCCTTTCGGCGCGCCGGAAGCCGGCCGGGAAAATCACGGCATCGTCAAGCGCGACCGAACGCTGGCGCTGCTCAAAGACATTGGCTGGGACAACCGCCCGCGTATCTTTTTCACCGACCACGAAGAAGACATGCCGCTCATCGAAGTCTGCGATAAAATTTTCTGGTTCGGCAATGCCGCCAGCATCAAAACCATCCAGACGGCGCATCCCGGCAAGAAAATCCTCAATGGCCTGGATTTGGACGGCAAAGAGGCTTTCGCCGCTTTGTCCGAATAATGCTGTCGGAACGCCCAACGCCTGCCATGACGACGGAGGCGACCGCGACCCATAAGAAACCCACCCCCGCTTTTGGCACCGCCCCCAGCGGCACCGCGCTGGCCAGCGTGGTGGACGACCATCTTGATTGGCTCTGCGCCTGGCACCGTCTGGCCTTTCTGTCCGGCCGCCAGCGTGCCGAAGCGGTGCTGCAATTGCCGCCGCCCGCCAGTTTCATCAACTGGTATCAGCAAGCGGCCGAACGACTGCCGCAAGAGCAGCCGGTTCTGGATCGCCTCGCCGTGCTGCATGACCAGTTTCATACGATGGCGCGCCTGGTGCTGATGAAAACGCCGGACGGCCAAACCCTGGCGCCGGAGGATTACGAAGCGGTCATCGGCAAATTCCAGGGCTTCATGGCCGGCATCCGCCGCCTGGAGCGCGCTTTCGCCGTCGCCGCGTCAGGGTTGGATGTGCTGACGGGGCTGCGCTCGCGCGTCGGCCTGGCGGAAGATATTGCTCGGGAGCTTGACCGTTTCCAGCGCAACGGCAAGCCTTTCTGCCTGGCGATTGCGGATATTGATCATTTCAAGCGCATCAACGACACGCACGGCCATGACGCGGGCGACCAGGTGCTGGCAGCGACCGCCGACGTCATCAGTCGCCATATCCGCTCTTTCGATGATGCCTATCGTCTAGGCGGCGAGGAGTTCCTCATCTGCCTCAAGGAAACGACGCTGGAAGACGCGCGCAAAGTCATCGAACGCCTGCGCGCCGCGCTGGCCGGTTGGCCGATGCCGCTCGCCGGCCAGGACGCTCTGCGCGTCACGGCCTCTTTCGGCCTGGCGCCGGCGCAGGGCAAGGCGACGTTGGAGACCATGCTCAAAGCCGCCGACCAGGCGCTCTACCGCGCCAAGGCGCAGGGGCGCAACCGCGTCGAAGTGGCGGGTTGAGCAGTCAAGAAATTGTGACGATCAAATCCGCAGGATACCCGATTGCGGCTTAATGCTGACACTATCAGGAAACACCTTCTGGCCGAGGATATTATCAGCAAGACCATACTGGTCCGCTACAATCCCTTTCATGACGGCGCGAATATCGAGTGTCGGCCGCAGATCGCGCCCTTGATAAAGCTGGCTGGCCGCCAACCCCGGCCAGTCGGCGATGACGCGCCCGCCGGCCACCATGCCGCCCAGCACAAACGCCGCGCCGCCGGTGCCATGATCCGTGCCGCCGGTGCCGTTCGCCGCCACCGTGCGGCCAAATTCCGTCGCGCACAGCACAGTGGTGTGTTGCCAGGCCGCGCCCAGCGCGGCTTGCAGCGCGCCCAGACCGTCGTCCAGTTGTTTCAGATTGGCGGCCAGCCGGCCTTTCACCGTACCCTGGCCGGCATGAGTATCCCACCCGCCGCTCTCCAGCATCGCCAAACGCGGCCCATCCGGCGCCGCCAAAAAATTCCCCGCCGCCTTGGCCAGCACCGCGAAATTCTTGCCGCCGCGCTTGCCGCCCATGCCGCCACCCATCGCATCGTCGGCAATCGCGCCCGCCGCCTGCGCCTCATGCAGCGCCGGCGCTAACACCGCGTCGTTGCGATACAGATCGTCCAGCCGCTGCAGCAAATCATTGTCCGGCTCCGGCAACACGCTGGGCGACCAGGAGGTCACGTCCACCGCGCCGCGCAGCGCCAGCGGTACATTCTGCCCAACCGCCAGTCCTTTCACGCGGTGCAATTCCGCGAGCGTCCGCCCCAGCCAGCCATTCTGCGCCGCGTGAGCGGCAGACATGCCGTTTTCCAGCACGTCCTGCGCATCGAAATGCGACCGCTCGCGGTAAGGCGAAGCCACGGCGTGAATGACCAGCGCTTGTCGCGCCGCATAGAGCTTGTGCAGATTGGCCAAAGCCGGATGCAGGCTGAATTGCCCGTCCAGCGGCAAACAAGCCGCCTCCGCTCCGCCCATCGCCAGCTTGCCGCGAGCGCCAGCATAGGCCGGATCAAACAAGGGCGGCACCGCCGTCAACCCATCCATCGCACCGCGCAGCATGATGAAGACGAAACGCCGCTCCGTCGGCGCGGCGGCGAAAGCCAGCTTGCCTAAGCTGCACCAGGCCGCGCCGGCGCCGGCCAGGGTCAGAAAGCCGCGGCGATTGAGCATGGGCAAAATGTTACGGTCGCGCATGGTCATCTCCGCATCATTTCTGGGCTGGTCAGCAGCAGCGTCAACGCCTGCGGCCGGCTGGCGGCGCGCGTCATGGCGGCGGCGGTTGCATTATTGAACAATCCCCCCAACACCATCTGGCCGAAACCCACCAAATCGGTCTGGTCGCGGGATGGCAGCCGCTGGCA
>CAZBSB010000089.1:0-9216 GCA_964494535.1 uncultured Rhodospirillales bacterium | reverse complement strand
GCAAAATTCCGCATATGGGCTGGAACACGCTGCGCGCGGCGCGGCCGCACCCGCTGTTGTCCGGATTGCCGGACGGCACACATGTCTATTATGTGCATTCCTATCATTTCATACCGTCAAGCCCTGACGCCGTGCTGGCGACGACCGATTATGGCCAGCCCTTCGTGGCCGCGCTGGGGCGCGACAATATCGTGGGCACGCAGTTCCACCCGGAAAAAAGCCAGGCCGCCGGCTTGCGACTGCTGCGCAACTTCCTGGATTGGCAGCCGGCATGACCAGCGCCGCCGCACGCTATGACACGCTGGACGCGCTGCGCGGGCTGGCGGCGCTGGCCGTGATGCTGGATCATTTCACACAGCATTATGGTGGGCTGCGCTTGTTTCCTTCATCGTCCCTGGCGGTTGACTTGTTTTTTTGCCTCAGCGGCTTCGTTATCGCCCATGCCTATCAACAAAGGATCGCAGACGGATTATCATTCTGGGGCTTCATGCGGCTGCGGCTGCTCCGCCTCTATCCCGCCTGGCTCATGGGCTGCAGCATTGGCATCATCAGCCTCGTCGGTCTAATGGTGGCCGGTTTGACGACATTGGCGCCCGAGCAGGCCGTGGCCGCCAGCATCCTCAACCTGCTCAACCTGCCTTATGTCGGCGTGCACGTGACCCAGATTTTCGCGGCGCGCATTCCGGCCGATATCTTTCCGCTCAACGATCCGGGCTGGTCGCTGTTCTTTGAATATTGCGTCAATATGGTATTTTTTGTGCTCATCGTGCGCCGGCCACGCTGGCCGTTCGTGTTGTGGCCGATTTTGTCGGCGGCAGCATTCTTTATTGCCGTCAAGATTTTCGGTGAGGCGCCCGGCTGGGGAGCCACTAATTTTCTGGGCGGGTTTCCGCGCGTCTGTTTCGGCTTCTTCACCGGCGCGTTGCTCTATCAATGGCAAGACCGGCTGCCGCGCGGGCCGCGGTTGCCGGTCTGGACGTTGCTGCTCGTGCTGACACTGGTTTTGAACGTGCCGGCTTTCCGCTTGCATACCTACTACAGCTTCGGCATGACGCTGGTGTTCGTGCCTCTCGCTGTAATGTTGGGCGCGCGCGCCACTTTGCCGGCCGGCAGCCGCCGCCAGCGTTGGGCGCGGTGGGTCGGCGCGCTTTCCTATCCGCTCTATTGCGTACACTTTCCGATTTTGTTTCTGATCTTTCTGGCGCTGCCACAAGCAACTTTCTGGCAGTTGATGGTAGGCGCCGCCGCCGCCGTGCTGGCGGCGGCATTGATGGTTAAATGGGAAAAGCCGTTCGCCCGCTGGCTCGACAAACAGCTGCCGGCTTGACGCTCAGCCCGGCCTCTGCCATGCCTGCGCCTCTAAACCGCATGAGGCATGATGTTTTGTTTTCACGACTCTATGCAGACTTCCGCTGGGCATAGGACTTGGCTGCTAAGCGTGTCGGCATGACTGCACCGCACCGCTACGACACGCTGGACGCGCTGCGCGGCCTGGCGGCATTGGCCGTGATGCTGGATCACTTCACGCAGCATAATGGCGGACTGCATTTATTTCCTTCCTCGCCGCTCGCGGTGGATTTGTTTTTTTGCTTGAGCGGCTTCGTCATCGCGCACGCTTATGGCCAGCGCCTCGCGGACGGCCTGTCATGCTGGGGTTTCTTCCGGCTGCGATTGATCCGGTTGTGGCCGGCCTGGCTGATGGGCTGCGCGCTCGGCCTACCGGTGCTCTTGGCCAAGCTGCTGGCGGGGGAAAGCGATTTAACGCCGTTTGGCTTGCTCGCGGCAACCCTGCTCAACCTGGTCTTCCTGCCCTATCTCGGCTTCCACAGCACCGCGGTGTTCGCCAGCCGCGATGTGGGTGATGTTTTTCCGCTCAATGATCCCGGCTGGTCGCTGTTCTTTGAATTTGTCGCCAATGGCTTATTCGTGCTGTTGATTGTGCGCCGGCAGATCAATCTGGTCGTTGCTGCGGTGATTGCCGGCGTACTGTTTCTGGGCGCGGTCAAAATTTTCGGTGAGTCGCCGGGCTGGAATATTTATAGCTTTCTGGGTGGATTTCCGCGCGTTGGCTTCGGGTTTTTTGTCGGCGCACTGCTCTATCAGTGGCGCAACCGGTTGACTTTCCTGCCTCAGCTGAATGCACTGTGGCTGCTGGCGGTGCTAGCGGCGCTGATGATGGTGCCGCATTTCCGACTGCACACTTATTACTGGTTCTTTGTCAGCCTGCTCCTCGTGCCGCTGCTGGTCGCCCTCGGCGCGCGCAGTATCCTGTCTCCCGGAAGCCGGCAGCAGCACTGGGCGCGGCTGGCGGGCGCCTTGTCCTACCCGCTCTATTGCGTACATTTTCCGCTTGTCATGCTGCTGTCGCTCTTTTATGACCAAGCGCCGGTCTGGGCATTGATGCTCGGCGTAGTGGCTGCGGTATCGCTGGCTGCTGCTGCTCTGCGGCTGGAAAAACCCGTCGGCGCCTTGCTTAACAGATGGTTGTCAGTCTGAGGGCACATAAAGCGGGGTTCGTTGCTTGAATTTGTGAAACAATCAATGGACTCAATATGAAATTTACACGAAGCCCAGATGATTGAAAAACAGCGTTATGAAGTGCTGGACGGGTTGCGTGGCCTTGCCGCTGTCATTGTCATGCTGTTTCATTTTACTGAACCGAATGGCTTTGATAGCACATTGTTTCCTTCTGCTTCCCTGGCGGTTGATTTGTTCTTCTGCCTCAGCGGATTTGTCATCGCCCATGCCTATCAAAAGCAAATTCTAGGTGATGGCGGACTATGGGGATTCTTCCGTCGCCGTATTATACGGCTCTATCCAGCCTTTGTAGTTGGGGCGTGTCTTGGGGTCGTTGCGCTCTGCATTCACCACAACCGCGGCGGTGTTGAGGGCCTCTCTGAGCAAAGTCTCATTGCCGCCGCAATGCTTAACATATTCTATGTGCCTTATTTTGGAGAGCATATTATTAAGGTTGGTCAATCTTGGACACGGCAGCCAGTGTTCCCGATTAACCCGGCGGCTTGGTCGCTGTTTTTCGAATTTGTTGTTAACGCCCTATTCTATTATGCCTTGCGGCTAAAGGCCGTCTGGTTTGGTTATTGGCCAACAGCGGCGTTCTTTGCGCTTATACTAAGTACACTCGCCTATGACAGTGTTCCCGGGTGGAGTGCCACAAACTTTCTTGGCGGGCTGCCAAGAGCAGGTTACACATTCTTTGTAGGCGCGTTTCTCTATTTCAACTTTAGCAATTTTCGTCTTAAGCGAAGCGTTCCGGCCAGTGTGCCGATGGCCGCGCTGTTCATTCTCTGCTATATTACCTTATCGGAGAAATATAACCTGACCTCATTCGCGTCGAGAGCAGTTGTGATTCCCTTCATCGTGCTCATCGGCGCCTCTTGTAGCTTTGTGCCGAACGGGTCTTTCCGGAAAATAGCGTTATATTTTGGCGCACTTTCTTATCCCATCTATTGCATCCATTTTCCCATACATCTTTTGTTTGGAGCGGATCAAGCTATCGGCCCTTATTGGCTGCTCGTGATTAAGGTGCTCACAACCCTTATATTGGCGCATATTGTGCTGCGTCTTGAGCCTTTGCTTGGGCGGTTATTGAACAAGTGGCTGCCGGTCTGAACTTAGCCTTCTTGGCTTTATGCAAACTGCTTGCGCCGATGGCATGGCTGTGGTGAATCTGCGGCAGGAATGGCAGAAAATAGGGCAGTGGTATTATGTCAACTTGAAAGCACGAAAAAATTCTGGCCGAGATTCTCTTGACAGGGTTAGCTGTCTCCTATCAGCAGTGACGAGGGTACTTTTGATTTTACGAGAAGAGTAAGGATACCAATGATTTTATATCCCGCCATTGATATCAAAGACGGCCAGGTCGTGCGGCTGCTGCGCGGCGAGATGGAACATGCCACCGTGTTCGGCGATGATCCGGCGGCGCAGGCGCGGCGCTTCGTCGAGCAAGGCTTTACCTGGCTGCATTTGGTGGATTTGAACGGCGCGGTTGAGGGCAAGCCGGTGAATGCCGGCGTGGTGGAAGCCATCTTGGCCGCCATCAAGCTCCCCATCCAACTGGGCGGCGGCATCCGTGACCTGGCTACCATAGAAGCCTGGCTCACCAAGGGCGTGAGCCGCGTGGTGCTGGGCACGGTGGCGCTGAAGGAACCGCAACTGGTGCGCGAAGCGTGCAAACTCTTCCCGGGCCGCATCGCGGTGGGTATTGACGCGCGCGACGGCTACGTCGCGGTAGCCGGCTGGATGGAAGCCAGCACGGTCAAGGCGCTCGATCTGGCCTTGCAATTCGAAGATGCCGGCGTCAGCGCCATCATCTATACCGACATCAACCGCGACGGCGCCATGGGCGGCGTGAACATGGAGACCACGGTTGACCTGGCTTATGCCCTTACCACCCCGCTCATCGCCTCCGGCGGCGTGGCCAGCATCGCCGATCTCGAAGCGCTTAAGACGCAGGAAAGCGCCGGCATCAGCGGCGTCATCGTCGGCCGCGCGCTCTATGACGGGCGGATTGACGTGGCCAAGGCGCTGAAACTGCTGGCCTGACGATGCTCAAGCACCGCATCATCCCCTGCCTGGACGTGAAAGATGGCCGCGTGGTCAAGGGGGTGAATTTCGTGGGGCTGCGCGATGCCGGCGACCCGGTGGAGCAAGCCAAACTCTATGACGCCGCTGGTGCGGACGAGCTGACCTTTTTGGACATCACCGCCAGCCACGAAAACCGCGATTCCATTTATGACGTCGTGGCGCGCACGGCGGAAGCGGTGTTCATGCCGCTGACGGTGGGCGGCGGTGTGCGGAGCGTGGCGGATTTTCGCCGCATGTTGCTGGCCGGCGCCGACAAGGTGGCCGTGAACTCGGCCGCCGTGGCGCGGCCGGAGCTGATCCGCGAAGCGGCGCTGAAATTCGGCAGCCAATGCGTGACGGTGGCGATTGACGCCAAGCGCACCGGCGACGCGGCGTGGCATGTGTTTGTGAAAGGCGGGCGCGAAGACACAGGGCTGGACGCGCTGGCGTGGGCGGAACAAGCCGCGGATCTGGGCGCCGGCGAAATTCTTCTGACCTCCATGGATCGCGACGGCACCAAGGACGGTTATGATCTAGAATTGCTGCGGCGCATCACGCAGCGGCTAACCATTCCCGTCATTGCCTCCGGTGGCGCCGGCAATCTCGACCATCTGGCCGCCGGCATCCGCGCCGGCGCCGACGCCGTGCTGGCCGCCAGCATCTTCCATTTCGGCACCCACACCATCGCCGAAGCCAAAGCCCATCTGGCAGCGCAAGGGCTGCCGGTGCGGTTATAGGAGACGGTATGACCGACGCGATTTATGAGCAGCTCTTCGCCACCATCAAAAGCCGCAAGCGCGCCAAGACGGAGCAGTCTTATACGGCGCAGCTGTTTGCGGTCGGCGTGCCGAAAATCGCCAAGAAGCTGAGCGAGGAGACGGCGGAGACGGTGATTGAGGCGGTGCGCGGCGACAAGGCGCGGCTGCGGGAAGAGTCCGCTGATTTGCTCTATCATTTGTTCGTTCTGTGGGCGGCGGCGGGCATTACGCCCGAGCAGGTGGCGAAAATCCTGCAGCGCCGCATGGCGCAAAGCGGCTTGGCCGAGAAAGCCGGCCGTAAGACCAAACCCAGCAAGCCATGACCGAAGCCTTGGTGCTGTTTTCCGGCGGGCAAGACTCGACCATCTGTCTCGCCTGGGCGCTGGAGAGGTTCGAGCGCGTCAGCACCATTGGCTTCGCCTATGGGCAGCGCCATAGGGTGGAGCTGGATTGCCGCGCGCCGATCCGTGCGGCGCTGGCGGCTTGTAACCCGGAATGGGCGGCGCGGCTGGGCGAAGATCATGTACTGGAGCTGCCGGCGCTCGGCGCCATCAGCGACACGGCGTTGACGCGTGAGCGGGCAATTACATTTACCGAAAATAATCTGCCCAGCACTTTCGTGCCTGGGCGGAACCTGCTATTTTTCACCTATGCCGCCGCCCTGGCTTATCGGCAAGGCATCCGCCACCTGGTGGGCGGGATGTGCGAAACGGATTACTCAGGATATCCCGATTGCCGCGACCAGACGCTCAAGGCGCTGCAGACCGCGCTCAATCTCGGCATGGATTACGACCTCACCATCCACACGCCGCTGATGTGGCTGGACAAAGCCGAGACCTGGCAGATGGCGCAAGAACTGGGCGGCGCGGCGCTGGTGGCGCTGGTGCGCGAGGCCACCCATAGCTGCTATCTGGGCGAACGGACGACGCGGCACGCATGGGGCTATGGCTGCGGCGCCTGCCCGGCTTGCCAATTGCGCGCGGCGGGATACGCGAAATTCCAAGCCGGCACGACGGCAACAGGGAAAAAACCAGCAAGCGGCTGAAACCTTGGCGCCTTGGGCAGCGTATTATAAGATAGATGCCTCAAGGAGACGCCGATGCCCGCTTTGTCCCCCTCCCGCCGCAGCTTCCTGGCCTTGCTGGCCGTGGGGTTGCCCGCGCTGTGCTTGAAAGGAACCGCTACCATGGCCGCGACCGGCACTTTCCCCGTCACCAAGACCGACGCCGAATGGCGCGCGCAGCTGAGTGCCACGCAATATGAAGTGCTGCGCGCCCACGGCACCGAAGCGGCCGGCACCTCGCCGCTGCTGGAAGAGAAGCGCGTGGGCTTCTTCCACTGCGCCGGCTGCGACAATGCGTTGTTTGACTCCGCGACCAAATATGACAGCGGCACGGGCTGGCCGAGCTTCTGGCAACCTTTGCCCAATGCCGTCGGCACCAGCACCGACCACAAGCTCATCATGCCGCGCACGGAAGTGCATTGCGCCCGCTGCGGCGGCCATCTCGGCCATGTGTTCGAAGACGGGCCAAAGCCTACAGGGTTACGCTATTGCATGAACGGCGTGGCGCTGAATTTCAAGGCGAAGGAGTATTAATCACTGTTTTGAATTTTGTCTGACGGCCATCGTCCTCAGCACAAACACTGCAGATATATCGATGACAGATAGGGAAGAAACCACAGCCCTGAAACAGAAATACGGCACGCTTTACGATAAGTTGCTGAGCTGCCTTTACAAACATGATATCGTTGGTCTTGCCGATTGTGGGGCGCCGCTTGACGAATACGCTCCTGAACTCTCCACTATTTTGCCCCGATTGCCTTCTTGCCACTCCGCGGCAGATGTTCACAAGGTTTTACTGGATGAATATGCGCGTTGGTTCAGCCCGCGCCATGTCGAAAAACCCGATCGGTTTCAGTTACTTGCGGAAGAGTTATGGGCTATGTGGCAAAGCCACCCAGTCGGGCTGCCTCTAACCATCTGACTTAACAGTAATTTTTGGACAATCAAACAATTCGCCTCGCTCTACAAGATTTATCCCTTCGGCAAACAAACTATTGATACGACGTTAAATTTTTTAACTTGACCAGAAGCGCCTGGTCGAGGAAAAGACACTCGGCTTCGGGGCGACGCGACAATCCCGGTAATGACGACATGACGAGGATAAATCACGAGCCATGCCGAGCTTAAGAGACCTGAAAAACCGCATCACCAGCGTCAAATCCACGCGTAAAATCACCTCCGCTATGAAAATGGTGGCGGCCAGCAAACTGCGGCGGGCGCAGGATCAGGCTGAGGCGGCGCGTCCTTATGCCCAGGCCATGGCGCGGATGCTACAATCCTTGTCAAGCAACCTGGTGCTGGACGGCACGGCTTCGCCGCTCATCGCCGGCACCGGTAAGCAGGACACCGTTCTGCTGCTGGTCATTACGTCGGATCGCGGTCTGTGCGGTGCCTTCAACGGTTCCGTGGTGCGCGAAGCGCGCAAGCAGATCAAAACGCTGCAAGCCGCCGGCAAGCAGGTGCGCCTGTTCTGCGCCGGCCGCAAGGGACGGGACTTGCTGCGGCGTGATTACGCCAGCCTCATCATCGGCACGGTGGACGAAGTCAGCAAGAAGAAGATTGATTTTGCCGATGCTGAAGTCATCGCTCAACGGCTGGCCGCGCTGCTGGCCGAAGGCAAATATGACGTCTGCCACATGGTCTATAACCGCTTCAAATCCGTCATCGCTCAAATCGTCACGGTGCAGCAGATCGTGCCGGTGGAGCCGGCGAAGAGCGAGACCAAGGCCGATGCCGCCGAGCCGCTGATTATCTTCGAGCCAGGCGAAGAAGAGATTCTGGAACGGCTGCTACCGCAAAACCTGGCCGTGCAGGTCTATGGCGCGCTGCTGGAGAGTCTGGCCGGCGAGATGGGCGCGCGCATGACCGCCATGGACAATGCCACGCGCAATGCCGGCGACATGATCAACCGCCTGACGCTGCAATATAACCGCAGCCGCCAGGCCTATATCACCAAAGAGCTGATTGAAATTATCTCTGGCGCGGAAGCGGTGTAATGTTGCGACTTTCACTGATCCTTGTTGTCTTGCTGTGCGCGCCGGCGGCGATGGCTTCTGACGCTGCGGCGCGTGTGCGTGCGCCGGAGACGGTGGCCGAGCGCATGGCGCCTGAAGCCACTATGGACAAAGCGGCCTTAGCGCAACGCAGCCGTGAGCATCATACCGCCGGTCGTCATGCCGAAGCTCTGGCCGATCTGGAAAAAAGTTGCGGCCTGGAGACGGATGAGCAAATTGCTGAATTGTGCATGGCGGAAGTCGCCGACTATGCCAAGACCTACAATCTGCCGCGTTAGATTGCGCGCGGAACGGTTTTACCTTTTTGAATTGTCGTGCAGGAGATTGAACAGATGCAAACCCAGAGCTTGAGCCAAGGCCGTGTCACGCAAGTCATGGGCGCCGTGGTGGACGTGCAGTTTGACGGCAACTTGCCGGCGATTTTGAACTGCGTCAAAACTGAGAACGACGGTAAGCCGCTGCTGATGGAAGTGGCGCAGCATCTGGGCGAAGGCAGCGTGCGCTGCATCGCCATGGACACCACGGACGGCATGGTGCGCGGCCAGAAAGTTTCCGATACCGGCGCGCCCATCACCATTCCCGTGGGGCCGGAACTGCTGGGGCGTATCGTCAACGTCATCGGCGAGCCGATTGACGAGCGCGGCGCCGTCAACGCCAAGCAATCGCTGCCCATTCACCGTGCCGCGCCGGAATTCGTGGAGCAATCCACCGAGCAACAAGTGCTGGTCACCGGCATCAAGGTGGTTGACTTGCTGGCGCCTAATGCGCGTGGCGGCACGATCGGCCTGTTCGGCGG
>CAZBSB010000088.1:0-9349 GCA_964494535.1 uncultured Rhodospirillales bacterium | reverse complement strand
TCGCAATCGCGGTGAGCTTGTTGACCGCCTGCGCGACGGCAAATTCTGATCCGGCTTGTGTCTGCCCGCCGATCCGGAAATATGATCAGGAATTTCAGCGCAAACTGGCCGACGAGATTGAGGCCGCACCCACCGATGCGGCCTTTCCATCAGCGTTGCAGGATTATGCCGTCCTGCGGCTTCAGGTCAAAAAATGTCCCTAAATGGAGAAAAGTCGCCGCAGGGGCATGTTTCCGATTCAAAATTTTAACCATTGGGGTATAATGAATGGCCATGAATCAAGAACCCGTATCCCTTAATTATCGCCAAAAGACGCTGATCGGACTGCTCAGCGCCTTTGGCGGGCATTTGTCGAACACAGATTTCCAGAAATACTTGTTCCTCTTTACTCAGGAATTCGAGAAGGAACCGTCTTTTGAATTCGTGCCATATCGCTTCGGCGGTTTTTCCTTCCAGTCCTACGCCGACAAACGCCGTCTGGTTGAGGTAGGCGCGTTGGTCGATGAGGATGGTTGGCAATTACAGGATGGGTTCCTTGCGAAAAATGGCTTGTTTGATGAAGATGCCTTTAGCAGGTGCTACGATAAATACTCCGCTTTAAAAGGCACAAAGCTAATCCAGGACGTATACCGCCGTTATCCCTATTACGCGATTAAAAGCGAAATCGCTGCCAAGCACATGAACACGCAGGAAATGAACGCGATCGCGGATGCACGTCCAGCCGACGTTTCCCCGTGCTTTTTCACCATTGGCTATGAAGGTTCATCCTTCGAGGGTTACCTGAACCGCCTCATTAAGAACAACGTCAAGACGCTGGTGGATGTGCGACGCAATCCCTTGAGCCGGAAATACGGCTTCTCCAAAAAAACACTATCCGACACTGTGAAGCACCTTGGAATCGGCTACGTGCATATTCCTGAATTGGGGATTGCTTCCGATAAACGGCAGGAACTGAATACTCAGGCCGACTATGATCGTCTTTTCGATTCCTACGAGAAACAGGAGCTGAAGCGCAACGCGAAAGCGTTGCAAGACCTGTTCGATCTTTTCCTGAAGGACAAGCGCATCGCCATTACCTGTTTCGAGGCGCATGTTTGCATGTGCCATCGTGGGCGGGTCGCCAAGGCTATTTCCGCTCTACCTGGTTGGAAATACGACATCAAACACATCTAAAGTCTGATCATCATGGCAAAAGAGAAAGTCCTGATAGCTGTCAAAACCTATCCGACGCTTTCCAAAAGCCACACGGAAACAGCATGCACAGCGGGTTTCCGCGAAGACGGATCATGGATACGGCTCTATCCGATACCGTTCCGCCTGCTGGATGGGGACAAACAGTACGAAAAATATCAGTGGGTCGAAGTCAACACCGCCACAAATTCAAAAGACCCAAGGCCGGAGAGCCGCAAGGTCATCAACATCGATGACATCACTCTGCTCAATAAAGTTGAAACGGGGAAAAGTCGTGACTGGGCGGAGCGGCGGCGGTTAATCCTCAGCAAGAACAAGGTGTACACCAACAAGGATGAGATCATCCAGAAGGCACATGCCAACGAGATTTCTCTGGTCATCTTTAAGCCTGCCAAGATTCTGGATTTTGTGGTGGAGAACGCCGATCCGGATTGGGAACAGGACAAGGTTGACGGCATCCTCAACGACTTAAAACAGGGCGATTTATTTGCGGAGAAAAGTGAAGAGGATTTCAAGCTGGTGCGGAAGCTGCCCTACAAATTCTCATACAAATTCCTCGACGATGCAGGCAAGGAAAGTACCCTGATGATCGAGGATTGGGAAATCGGTCAGCTTTATTGGAATTGTGAACAGCATTACGGCAAAGATCAAGCTGTCGCCAAGGTGCGTCAAAAATACATGGATGACTTTGCCCAGACAAAAGATCTTCATCTTTTCCTTGGAACGACGTTCCTTCACCATGTGCGCCGCGCTAAAAACCCCTTTGTGATCATCGGTACATTTCATCCGCCGCACGTCACGCAGGAAAGTCTGCTTTAATCGCGCTTAACAATCTCAATGCAGGTCATTAGTTCAGCAGAGTATCCGCCGTCTGCATTGGAGCTGTTTTTGTGCTTCAGTTCACGCTGCAGCATAGGCTCTACAAACTTGCTAAAAAGATCGAGCCTCTGTTCTGGGGTAAAATGAGGGATAGATGGAGGCGAGTGAAATAAAGGCTCACATTGCCGCTCCACGGACGGAACTCTGGAGCCATCTTCTTTAATAGCAATCGGCTGCAATATGGTGCGACGATCCCCGTTGCCTGTAGAAATCTCCACCATCCATAAAGAAAGAAGTACAGGCTTTTCAACATCCCCTAAAACACAAACTCCAACATCTTCAGGAGCAATGTCTCTCCATCGTGCAATTTCCTTCTGAATTAAAGGATGGTCTAAACCTATCAGGTCTACATCATCTTGATTTGTTGCTTTTTCTCTACTGAGAGAAAACGTTGCACGTTTGGACCCATCCGCCGCTAAAAATGTGTATGTAGAATCATTAACTTTGCTGAGTTTTTCGTTCCTATCACTAATCGACGCAGAGAAGAATCGAACAAGGCGATCGAGGCCGGAGGACACATCTGAAAATGGCTTGTAATCATCCAGGCTGAACCCTTCAAGGTCTTGGAACAGGTCAAACACAACCTGCCGTGCCTCACGGGAATTCGATAAAGCCGCTTCAAGCTCGACCTGGGTGCGTTTTAGCTCTGGATCAGAAAGCGCTTCCTGATAAAGACGATCATAATTCAATCGCTCAGAAAGCTGACCAAGAATCTGCGCCCGCAAATCTTCAGCCACATTGCCTTCATCGTCGACCTTGCCAACGGTGCGCGCGATCTCTGTTAATTTTTCATCCAAAAGCAGGAAAATACGTCCTTCAATCGTGTCAGACAGAACAAGGTTATAGACTTGCGCCGTATGGCTTTGGCCATAACGGTGAATTCGCCCGATCCTTTGTTCTACATCCATAGGGTTCCATGGTAGATCAAAGTTAAAGAGAACCCTTGCAAACTGCAAGTTTATACCTTCGCGCCCCGCTGCCGTGCAGACAAGAACGCGCGGACCATCTTTCTGGCGGAATCGCTTCTCAGCGGCAACCTTTGCTCCATGATCACCGCCCCTCAGAACAACAACACCTTGCCCAGGATAGGCATTTTCAATTTCACGAGCGATAAGATCAACCGTTCCAAGGTATGTCGCAAAGATCACGATCTTTTCACTGGGGTTCTGACGCCATAAATGGCCAAGACCATCAAGTAATTTTTGTGCCTTTGTTTCGCGCTGTTGCGGGAAGACATTCAACAAATCGCCAATCCGCAAGCGCTCTTCCGGCAGATGCAAATCAACCACCGATGACGCAGCTTCTTCAGCGTGCATGGCGGAATATTCGCTGGCGTATGGATCAGATGCCATTTCCAAAGCATCTTCATCCAGTTTTTTCACCAGCCGGTATTTTAAATCCGACAAGATTCGGTCAGCTTCACTACGCCCGAGGCTGTCGTGAGGCAGAGAGAATTCCTCATGAACCAATTTCCGAGACTCGTCCATCAGCCGCTCACGGCCTTCAATATCGAGGTCTTTATCTCGCAGTAATGCCTCGTGAAGGGTGAGCATTAACAGTCGACGCTTCAATGTCCGTCTAACCGCCGCAAAACTGGATGCAGCGATTTTCTGAAAGATGGCCATGAGAAAGCCAAGCGCACGCCCCTGGTTGCCTTGCCTGCGAGCGAGATTGAAGCCGTCTTCAAGATATTCGCGCAGTCTTTCATAGAAAATGCGCTCTTCGGGACTCATGAGGAAGGACTCTGTGTGAACCCACCGCCTTGCAAAGAGAGGAGAACCATCCGGCTGGCACGCATCGGCCTTGGTGCGCCTGAACATTACGGTGTTTAGGCGGTGGCGGTTTTCCAGCATCTCTTCAGGGCTGCGAAACAGGGTGGGATTTAACAGCTGGATCAACATCCAAAACTGAAAATGGTTACCCTGGTGCGGCGTTGCAGACAGCAATAGCAGATCGCGCGAATGATCTTTTAACGCCTCCGCCAGCTTGTAATTCTCTGTTTTTCTAACTTTTCCGCCTGTCCGGTAGGCCGTCAGGTGATGGGCTTCATCAAAAACAACCAGATCCCATCTTGGAGCATCAAGAAGGCGCTTAATCCTTGCAGGACGTTTAAGGGTATCAATACTTGCGATGAGCCTGTCATGCTTTGCAAAGGCGTTGGTCTTTCGGTCGGTGATATCGCCTTCAGAGCCAAACACCTCAAATTCCAGATTGAACACTTCATTCAGTTCTCGGTGCCAGTTATTCACCAAGCCCGCTGGAACAACCATAAGAGCGCGGTTTAATTCGCCTCGGCTGGCCAACTCCCGCAAAATCAACGCCGTTTCGATTGTTTTGCCCAGCCCAACCTCATCTGCGATCAGAAATCGTCGGGGAGAGGCCGTCGCAACACGGTGGGTCAAGACGACCTGGTGAGGCAATAGATCAATCTTGGCAGATGTAAGCGCTGATGCGCTTTCCATGACAGGAAGAGCGTGCGCCTCATACGACAGCCACGCCTTGCGCGAGCGTTCGATGCCGCCTTCCAGAGACCTTAGAATACGTTCGGTGCGGGTAATTTCACGTCGCACCGTACCGACAGGCACACGCCTCTCGCCAACGCCAAAGAATGCGCGCAAATAGCCATCATTCACAGCGTCAAGAACAACACCGCGCCCCAGCTCTTGGTGGGTTATTCTTTCACCTGGTTTAAAGTGAACAATTGCTTCCACGCTCATGCCTCATGTAATCCTTAAATGAAAAAGACCCGCAGGCTTCGCGCCTTGAGCAAGCAGAATTTCCTGCGGATATTCATTTGCTTCGCCCCACAAAATCCGACCAAAATCGATTTGCCGTCCTTGATTGGGCGCACCGCACACCCACGTTACTGAATCCGTCGTCGGCTGAACCTTGAGGCGGCCATGAGCGGATGGCATCCAAAAGATAAGCGAAGCCTCGCCTGCATACTCATCCTGAAAAGACAGAATGGTGCTTTTCACGGCTTCATCAAGCCATATCTCCGCTTCATCCGGAGAAAGAAGGTCTAAACAGCCCTCCAGCCCTGCCACGACCAAAGTCACGCCGTTATTTGAGGGTAGCTGTTCCGGCCATTTGCCGACAGCTTGAACAAATTGCCTCAGGCTCCACGCTTCTGAAGCCTTGCATACCTGATTGAGAGCTTCTTCGTCCCATAGCCAGCTGGTGCCGCGCCGCTGCCAAACTGTGTCGATCAACTGTCTCATAGGTCATACTCCTCGAATAGAGAGCCTTGTTTTGGTTTTTCCGCATTGCTGGCCGCCCAGGAATTATAAATGGTCAGGGCGCGCGATGCGGCGTAACGGGTCGGTTGGTCATGGCCGTTGATGTAAAACCACTCCAGAAGCGGCTTGAGCGCGATATGCGGCTTAAAGTTTTCGTTTTTAAGCGTATCGGCGGCGTTGATACCGCTGCCATCAAAGCATGATCCGATCAAAACCAATGCCTGATCCATATCCGATGTCAGGCGGCGGCGATGTCTTCCTGACCAATCAAGGGCAAACTCAAGAGGGCTGGTGCGGGTAAATATTTTGTTCTTTTCCTTGCACCATCCGCGTTGCTCAAATTCATCGGGGGTGGTGACAGACCCCTTCAGGAATTTCTGCAGCTGATCTCGCTTGATCTCGACGGCATTACCGAAGGTGCGCAGGAATTGACGGGTGATCGGCTCCGCATTCAGCGGCGGCGGCGCTTTTCCTTTATCGGCATCTTCATCGATAAGCTGGTTAATACCGACCAGCGCATCTTTCACCGAAATCGGGCGACCTTCGTCAACATAGACCTTGCCGTAGTGGCGGGAGAAATATTCCAGCGCTTTGCCACGGCGGATCACCTGAATGTCTGCGGCGGGCAGACCTTCTTTAACGTGGTTTTCCAGCATCGCCTGAAGCTGACGGACATCGGCCATGACTTCACGCCGCATGCGCCCCCAGCTGACAGGCGTTGGCTCTTCCATGCGTTTACGGCAAACATGGATGATGTCGTATTCGATTTTTTGTGCGCCAAATTGAGCATTTTCACCCTTAGTCTCATCGGCACGGATTGGATAAGTCGCTTCCAAATAAAAGCCCGCATCAAAAAGGGATTCCAGAACAGCCACCCAAGGCTCATCTTCACTGTGATGGAAGGTAAAAGCGAGTGTGCCGCCTGGTTTCAGAAGGCGATGCGCTTCCCGCCAGCATTGCGTTAGTAGCCGTTTATAAAACGCATTTGGGTCTTCTGGTTCACGAAATTTATTTGCAACAGCTTCAAGCGATTTAGGTGCATAGTCACCACCGAAGAGTTCTGGATATTTATCCTTAAGAGCAAGACGCAACCAGACATAAAAGAAATCCGAGAGTTCAGAATACTGAATTAAGCCTCCGAATGGAGGATCTGTAATGACTAGATCAAGGCTGCTATTTGCAAGATCTACTAGTTCTGTGGAGGAGCCACATAAAACCTTTGACTCATGCACAGGGTCGCTTGGAAAAACCTTTTCACTCTTCCCCGAAATATTATCAGCCAATGCAGCATCTCTGCGTTTAAGGCCCTCGACACTGACAGCTTCCCATGGATTATTCGCCCAATCACGGCCTTCTATTATACCCTCCACACTTGACGACCAATTTCCACGCCCAAGATTCGGAAATACACAGTTTTCAATAACCAAATGCTTGGGCTGAAAACCTTTATCGGCGAATGCTGGCTCCGGCGTATCTCGTTGGGAATTCCAAAAACTGAACATACACTGATTTCTCAGGTACTGTTGGAATGCCGCCAGCACATATTCACGTAACTTCCAATCGTAACTGCCTACGTTAATTATAGCCTTCAAAAGTTGTGTATGCACAAGTAGCTGACGTGGGTTAAACATCGTCCACCAATGTGAATGATGATGTCCTTCAACATCGTGTGGCCCAATTTCTGCGCCAATTGGAATTGCACTGCGTGGCCAGAAATCAGCCAGATCTGCTTCTTTACGCTCCTCCCATTCCTGAATAGCAGCATTGTGCTGTTCAGCCAGCTTTGAATCGAATGCTGCAAAGAAACGCCCGCTGTAGGGTAAGCCCGCTGCATCCCGTTGCGGGGCATATCCCTGGACAGCGTATGCAGCCATGGGGCCTGTTTTTCCGCTTGCTTTGACGGTTGCTAAAATATCTTGAGCCGTGCCACATGCACCGCAAGCATAATTGGATTTCTTAGGGACAGTTCCTACCTCTGGCTTAAACGTGACCTTGGTTTCTGGGCAGGTCACTTCTTCCGGCAGGGTTCCTCTGACTTCCAGCAAACGAATTTTAGAGGCTCGCTCCAAATTCCATCGCGCCGTTGATACAGCATTATCCTGCGCGGAACCGCCATAAGGCTGTCCGCTCGCGTCCTGTTTCGGGCTGCCAGCCAGCCATTGGGGATGCACAAGCAGGCTCAGCTCAACCTTTTTATTGGTGCCTTTGCCGAGCTTCACGATCTCCGTATGGCCACAATGCGGGCAAACCACGCCCTTCTTTTTATCGAGAATGGAAAACAGATGCTCGGACGGCGCGACGTAAAGCGGCACATCGGGAGCCATGCGTGCCGAAGCTTCTTCGACATGAAAGTCCTTCCGGCATTCGCTGCATGTGTGCTGCCAATGCTTAACGCTGAGCGTCTTAACCGCCATGACGGGGCTGCTCATGATCGGGGTGCGATGACCGCAGCCCGTTACCTGGCATGGGCCATGCTTGGCCCAAAAGGTGTAAATAATCTCCGGCCCTTCATAGCTGTAATCACGCCGTTGATCACGAGGGATGGAGAGCGGATCAAAATCGGCGGGCATGACGCGCTGCGTCGGTTTATGCGTCCATTTTCCTTTTTCACCATTCGGGCCGTCGCAATAATAATAGGGCATGATCTGAGGCTTCACTTCCGCCTCAATATCCGCCAGCAACCGCTTGACCTCGTCCAGATTGACGTCTGCAAGCTCCTGCTTGACGACAAACCATGCCACGGGGTTAAGATCGTTGCCGATCATCTGCATCCCAAGGCGCGATCCCTCGACAAGAGTCGTGCCGCCGCCCATAAAGATGTCGGCGACCTTGATATTCTTAAACGCGCCTTTTTTCTGATGGTTGGCATAGTAGCTGTCCCACACCAGCTTAGCGGTGTGAGATGGGTCTTCCGGTGCCTTTGTGGCCGCCGCAATCAACATGGAGCGGAAGACACTCGAACGGCGGCGCGCCCACCATTTCGACATTTGATATATGGGTTTCCCCGCATTGCCTTCGATGATCGCCACCTGATTGACGGGAAGGATGGGAAAATCCACCTCAAGACACGTCTTCGGACGATTGGGATCAGAAAAGTCAACCGTCTCCAGAGCCACGGTTTTTCCGGCTCCGACAGCTTTGGCGACCTCTTGGGCGATTTGCTCTTTCTTACTTGCCATTCCTACGCGCCCCTTATTTTGTTAACTCAACGAAAGGCGACAGAACCTCAAGCAGAGAAAGTCCCCCATGCGTCAATGTCGGATATCCGCCCTGGCTGCGCCATTTCCAGCGACCGAGCGCCAATAAATGTGGGCCATGCGGGCTATCAATCTGCATAGCGACAGGTGGAACGAACGGGCCAGCATCCCCATTGCCCGCCACACTTCTGCCGCTGGAAAAAGTTTTCTTCAAGAATTGCCCGACCTCGCCATCCGCATCAGGGAAATAACCTGTTGCGGCATAGCCGTGGTCGGAAGTAATGACCAGACGCCGTCCTGTCGCCAGACGCTCCACGAATGACCAGAAATCATCACTGTTCAGCTGCTCCGCCGCATCGCGGGTTAAAATTTCAAGCCCCTGGCCAGCACCAGCACCGTCATGAACCTTACAGTCAGGCCAGTGATGCCAGAAAACAATGTTCGGCGCACTGCCGATAAGAGCCTCACATTCTTTCCATGGCATATCGACACATTCAGTGTACGCAGGCTGCAGCCTATGAAGGAACCCACCGCCATTGTTCTGAAGCTGGCTCCGACTGCTAAAGCCCATTGATCTTGCAAATTCGTTTGTTTCGGCTGGGATTTCAGAGGCGTTTGCGCTGACTTCATGCAGTGTGAATCCACGTTCTTTTGCTCCCTGCAAAAGCCACGGCAGCTCACGAAGCGACAGGCCATCGAGAATTAGCACGGCTTTTGAGCTGAAAGGCTGTTCCCACCAACGAGACAGATGATCAGACGTGCGCTCAACAGCATTCCCGAAGGATTGCCACAAATCCCACCCGCCCGAAGACAGGAAATGATCAAAACCGCCGATCTCACGAT
>CAZBSB010000087.1:3342-9411 GCA_964494535.1 uncultured Rhodospirillales bacterium | reverse complement strand
CAAGTGGCGCAGCCGGAGACACCATGACCCTGGAACTCCGTTTCACTGGGCAAGCCCAGCCAGCGCGCCTGGGCACCGGTGGCGATGATAACGGTTTCGGCCAGATAGACATCGCCCGACTCGCCAACGCAGCGGAACGGGCGTTGGCTGAAGTCCACTTCCTTGATCATATCGAACAGCAATTTGGTGCCAACTTTCTCGGCCTGCGCCGCCATCTGCTCCATCAGCCACGGGCCTTGGATGATGTCGGCGAAGCCCGGGTAGTTCTCCACGTCCGTGGTGATGGTCAGCTGCCCGCCCGGCTGCATCCCCTGCACCAGAATGGGCTGCAGATTGGCGCGCGCCGCATAAATCGCCGCCGTATAGCCGGCGGGGCCGGAACCGATAATCAGGGTCTTGGTCTGGTGCGTCGCGGTCATAGTTGTTCCGTTGCTGTTTGCGTCATTAAGTTAGCGGTTTATCAGGTAAGGGCAAGTATGGCCTTCAGCCGCCCGTCTGCTGGCGTGCCAAAGCGGCGTCATAAGCGGCATTAAACGCCGGCTGGCTGCTGGCGGTCAGCCCCAGATCATGCAGCAGCCCATCCGCGATGTCGTAAATCCAGCCATGCAGCGTCAAATCCTGCCCCCGCCCCCAAGCCTGCTGCACCACGCTGGTCAGCGCCGTGTTGCGCAGCTGTTCGATGACATTCAGCGCGCACAAAGTTCGCCAGGCTTGCGGCTCCGGTTGGCTGGCCAACCAGCCGGCATGGCGACATTGCACGTCATGCACATGGCCCAGCCAGTTGTCTACCACGCCGAATTTCTGTCCCGTCAATACCGCGCGCACGCCGCCGCAGCCATAATGCCCGCACAGGATGATGTGCTTGACCTTCAGCACATCCACCGCGAACTGCATGACGGAAAGCGCGTTGAGGTCGCCATGTGCCACCACATTGGCGACATTGCGATGCACGAACACCGCGCCCGGCGGCAGCCCCAGCAGCTGGTTGGCGGGCACACGGCTGTCCGAGCAGCCGATCCACAGATAATCCGGCGCTTGCAGCTGCGCCAGGCGGGTAAAGAAGTCCGCATCCTGGGCGCGCATCCGCGCCGCCCATTGGCGGTTGTTCTCGAACAACTCACTCAAAGACTGCGTCATCAGAACCCGAACATATGGTCAAGGCTGAAGGCAGCGTCGTTGGCCGCCACCAGCCCGTGATAGCCGAACAGGCGGCAGGTGGTGTCCCGGATCAGCACATAGGCGTGATCGCCAGCCGCTGCGCGCTCATCTGCCGTGAACATGGCGCTCACCCGCCACAGCAGCGAGCCATGACACGGAATCCGCACCACGCGCTGCGCCACCGTCTGGCCGTCACGGCGCGTCAGCGTCAGCGCCGTGTCGGACGTCGCGTGCCACGGCACGGAGGCGGGATAGATCAAATGGCACTGCGTATCCTGCGCGCCGGCGCCGCAGCGCAAAAACAGGCGCGTGCTGAGGCCGGGCGCTTTGCCGGCATAGGATTGCGGCTCGCCGCGATAGGTCATGACCGTGTTGAAGATGTGGGAACCGAAGCTAGTTTCGGCCGCGTGGCCGGTGCGCCGGTCGCGGTAGCGGAACAGGCTGTGCATCCAGCCATCCACGTCGCCGCCAGCGGCAAAATCGTAAATCAGCTCCAGATGCCCATAGCCACCGGCCAGTTTCTTGCCACTCAGCAGCGCATTCATATCCAGCAGCGCCTGGTGGTTGCGCGGCAGATTGCCGAAACCGTGCCGCGCCACTTCGTTGCCCTCCGCGTCATAGGCGATCGCCGCCAGCGGCAGATGCTGCTGCGCCGTGGACATCGGCGTGGGCAGCGCCAGATTGTCAAACTGCTCCGGCGGCAAAATCGGCGCCGGCAGGATATGCAGCTTGCCGAGAATGTCGCCCAGCTCGATGAGCCGTTTGTCGGATTTCAGGTCATTGCGCTCGACATTCGGATGCGAGATGCGGGAGCGCCCGCCTTTGACGAAAATCTCATAACGCGGCCGCACGATATGCTTGCCGGCCTGAATCTCCACCTGCTGCGGCCAGCGCGCCTGCGGCAACAATTCGCTCACGCTCAACCGGCGGGTGGCAAATGGCGCTAACGGTTCCGCCAGCCAGGCGATCTTGTCATCGCCCATGAGATTTAGGCCGATTTCGCCCGCCGGCACGGGCGCCGGATGGCTGTTCTGCACCCACAGCACCACATCTTCGCCCTTGTCCGGCGCCGGCAAGCCGGCATAAAGGTCGGATGGCCAGGAATTGGCGTCATGCGTGCAGGACAACACCGTGTCGTCATCGCCATAGGTGTCCAGCGCATATTTCACCACATCATGGCCGGCGGCACCGATGACGTGCAGATATAGTTGTCCGGTGAATTCCGGCAGCTTGAACCGCGCCCGCACCTCGGCACTGTCAATCACCACTGTGGCATTCGCGGGCGGCAACGGCTCCGTCCATTGCGCGATGCTCTGGCCATCCGCATCAAAGAGATTACACCACAGCTGCGCCGGCGTGCCGCTATAACTGCTCCAGTAATTGGCCGAGACAAGACGCGTATGCTGCCCGCCGCCATCGCGGAAAAAAGCCAGGTTGGTGGCGAAATTGAGCGTGGAGAGATAACGCTGCTTATCGGTCAGCAGCTCATCCGGCAGCCGCAAGCCGTCGAAACTATACCACGGAGCGTTGGCGGGGAACAAATGCTTGGTCTGCTCCACCAGTCGGGGCGAGTCAAAACTCGCGATCAGAATGCTGCGGCAACGGCATTCCGGCAGCGCTGTCACCGGCTGGGCGCGGTGGTTGAGGAAGCTGCGACCGACCTGCTCCACATCCTGCACATAGAGGCCGGCGATCGGCACCTGGTCGAGCGGGTAGAACTCCGCGAAAGCCTCCAACTGGCGGTTGGGGTCATAAATTGCCACCGGGCCGTTGGCCTGCAAATGCGCCACCAGCGCCCGCGCCTTGGCCGCAGCCAGCGGATGACCAACCGCCTTATAAAAGGCGTTGCCGCCTGACTGGTTGTTAAAGGTCTCAATCCGCAGCGGCATCTTATGTTCCCTGGCAAGTGCTGCGGCAGGGTAGCTTTTCCCGGCAGCGCCTGCAACCCGTGGCCGGCCGCCTTCAGCGGCGGGTGGAAATCTGTAAATCGGCGAGAATCGGGAAATGGTCGGAGCCGATGGCGCCAAGCGTCTGCACCGTACCGGCCACGTCACCAGTGGCAAAAACATGGTCGATCTGAATAGCCAGCAGCGGCTGGAAGCTGGGCCAGGTATAGCGCAACGGCCCGCCCAGATGCTTGAAGCCGGCCGGCAGCAGGTCGCTCACCGTCTCCGACCACAGCGTGGCGTTCAAATCGCCGGCCAAGATGACAGGCTTGCCGGCAGCCGCCGCCAGCTCGCGGATGGCGCGATAATAGGTGCGTTGTTCCCACCGGTCGGTGCGGGTGCGCGGCGAAACCGGATGCGCCGCCAACAGCGTGAAATGCGGAAATTCCGCCCGCACCAGCGGCAGCTTATACCAGCCGTGATAAGTCACTTCGGCCTTGAACGGATATTTGGCATAAACCGCGATGCCAAAACTATCCGGCCGCGGCACCAGTTCCGTGTGCGGATAACGCTGCCGCAGTTTCTCCATAGCCTGCATAAAAACTGGATTTAGTTCCAAGATGACAACGATATCCGGATCATGCTGCTCAACCTGCTGCATGAGAGCGGTGGGTTCAAAATTAGTCAGCAGGACATTGGCTGACAGCAGTTTGAGCAGCACCGTGCCGTCGGCGGCATTTTCGGCCACCGCCGGCGGCCAGAATTGCGCCGCGCGATAGGCCATCACCCCGGCATTAGCCAACATCGCGGCCAGTGCCAGCAGCGCAACCGATCGCACGCGCGCTACCAGCCCCAACCCCAGCAGCGCCACGCCGCAGCCCAGCAGCTGCGGCCGGAAATGGTTGAAATAGTCAAAAAAGCGTGACAGCGGCGCCGCGAACCCGGCCAAACTGGCGGCCAGCAGCCCCAGCGCAGCAAGCACGAGCAGGTTCTTCATGGCAGCCGGCGCGTGGCCACACCCATGGCCAGCGCCTCGCTGGGCAACAAGGTTCGTGGCGCCGCGAATGGCACACGCATCATGGCGTTGTAAAACGCATCGCTTCCGGTCATGGAGGCGATGTATTGCCGCAAACTATCGAGCATTTGGGTTCCTGTGACGGTCGGCTGAGCTATGTTCGCCTCGGCCAAAGTCGGCCGATGAATGTTCAGGTTTCCTTCTGGCGATACATAGCGCTCGCGCCCGCCGAGAAAGGCAAAAACGCAGGCGGAAGCGCAGTAGCCATGGATCGTCGTGGCGCCCGCCGCGCGAATGACCCGACCGATAGCCATCGCTTCGTCCACATCACCGCCTTCGGAATCAAAAAACACCGTGACAGTCTTGCCGGCTGCCGCCGCCTGTTGCAATAGCCGCTGCAATCCGCCAGCTTCGTCACCGACGATCTGCCCACGCAGGCTGATCATGGGATCAGAATTCATCAAACCAGATGAGCGCACTTCCGCAGCGATGGCTGCTTTCACAAAGAAGAAGAGCCCGGCAACCAGTAATGATCGGCTAAAACGCCCCAGCTTCACTTCGGTACATAGGTCACGACATTCATTTTTTTGGCTTCTTCGACCAGCAACGTATAGGGCCTGGTGTAGGAGACATTGACCAGCATGTAATAGAAGTCCGGCTTTCCTGTCATTTTGACAATATAATCAAAGACATTCTTCAGTTCACCCTGTGGCGCCAACAACGACATGGCGTTCCCATCATCAGGCATGAGTGCATCAAGCCCTTCAGGTCGATAGACCACAAGAGCCCCACCATTGTTTGTGCGGGGGTAGATTCGATTGACCCCACCTAGAAAAGCAAGCACGCACACCCCGGCACAGCTTCTCGCCTTCGTTATTGCTCCAAACTCACGAATCGTTTCGCCGACATTAAGTGCTACTTTGGCAAGGCTGCCGTCACCGGAAAGAACAACCATAATCGGAAGTCCGCGCTGCTTGGCTTCGCTCAATATTTGACGAAGACCAATATCATCTCCCATCTCAAGCGTTCCCTCGAGACTGATGATTGAAAACTTATCACCGGGTTTGGGATTGTAGCGCACGCCCGATGCTGACGCGAAACCGCTCAACAGCAGCAGTGTCATGACCAATATTGCCAAGCGCCCGCATTTCATCATCATTACCTCCTACGTTCACGCCGTTCCAGACTGAACCCAACCACCAGCGAACTGTGAATACCCGCCATGTCAAGTTCAGTCACACTAAACATTTAAATCATAACGACAAAACTGACTCTATATTGCCGATATCATATTTAAGACCATCTTAACTACAATTTCTTAAACATGTCACCTGGCAAGCTGGCATGGCTTGCCGCCGGTTTTTCGCCTTTTCCAAGTCCCTGAATGAAGGATATTTCCCATGTCCAAGATCAACGGCAGCGTGACGCTCACCGACAACCAGTCGGGTAGAAGCTGGACATTCGACAAGCTGGACGGTTCCGTCGGGCCGCAGGTCATTGATATCCGCAAACTCTATGGCGAAACCGGCTATTTCACCTATGACCCCGGCTTCACCTCCACCGGCAGCTGCGAATCGAAAATCACCTTCATTGACGGCGACAAGGGCGTTTTGCTGCACCGCGGCTACCCCATCGAGCAGTTGGCAATGCAGAGCGATTTCTTGGAAGTCGCCTATCTGCTGCAGCACGGCGAGCTGCCCAGCCCACAAGGCAAGTCCGACTGGGTGCGCCACATCACCTATCACACCATGGTGCATGAGCAGTTGATCAAGTTTTACAGCGGCTTCCGCCGCGACGCACACCCGATGGCGGTGATGTGCGGCGTGGTCGGCGCGCTGTCGGCCTTCTATCACGACTCAACTGACATCAACGACGCCCGCCAGCGCGAAATCGCCTGCCACCGGCTGATCGCCAAAATGCCCACCTTGGCGGCCATGGCCTATAAATATGCCGTCGGCCAGCCCTTCGTGTATCCGCAAAACAGCCTGTCCTATGCGGAAAACTTCCTTT
>CAZBSB010000087.1:2217-3332 GCA_964494535.1 uncultured Rhodospirillales bacterium | reverse complement strand
CGCCGAGCCTTACAAGATCAATCCCGTCCTGGCACGAGCGATGGATCGCATTTTCGTTCTGCACGCCGACCACGAGCAGAACGCCTCCACCTCCACGGTGCGCCTGGCCAGCTCATCACAAGCCAATCCGTTCGCCTGCATAGCCGCTGGCATCGCTTCGCTGTGGGGACCCGCGCATGGCGGCGCCAACGAAGCCGTGCTGAAAATGCTGATGGAGATTGGCACGCCGGACAAGGTGGGCGAAGTCGTGCGTCGCGCTAAGGACAAGAACGACAGTTTCCGCCTGATGGGCTTCGGCCACCGCGTTTACAAGAATTATGACCCGCGCGCCAAGGTGATGAAGCAGACCTGTGACGAGGTGCTGAGCGAACTCGGCATCAAGAACGACCCGCTACTGGAAACCGCGATCGCTCTGGAGCAGGCGGCGTTGAAGGACGATTATTTCATCGAGAAGAAACTCTACCCCAACGTGGACTTCTATTCCGGCATCATCCTGCGCGCCATGGGCTTCCCCACCAGCATGTTCACCGTGCTGTTCGCCATCGCCCGCACGGCAGGCTGGGTGGCGCATTGGCAAGAGCAGTCCGCCGAAAGCGCCAAAATCGGCCGCCCGCGCCAACTTTACACCGGCGCCCCGCTACGAGATTATGTGCCAGTGAACAAGCGATAGCATTGGCAACTTGATGCCATATTGCTTTTCGCCAACAGTGTCTTGCCTGGCGTTCGTCTTGTTTGTGCCTTCCACGCGCTACCATTTGATGGGGAAAGTCTCATTCGCCGCTTCGCCGCAGCCACAGAAGACAGAACATGCTCAAACGGCTAAAAACTCAGAAACACTATTCTTTCGAATACACCTGTAAATCTGGAAAACCAAGCAGAAATGAGCTAGCGTCAGTTTGCCCAATTAATGCTTAAATCAACCATCAGTTCATACTATGCCTAAGCAGCGACAATATCCGTGCAACGCAGCCTAAAAACCATCCTGGCCTTTGGCCATGATCTTGCGGCGGCGGTCGCCGCCTTCCTGCTCGGCATGGCGCTGCGGCATGGGGAGGCTGTGCTGGCCATTCCGGTCGCGCATCTCTTTGGCAACGCGCTGCTGTTCGCGGCGATCA
>CAZBSB010000087.1:1878-2207 GCA_964494535.1 uncultured Rhodospirillales bacterium | reverse complement strand
GGCGCGGTCTTTTTGTTTTCCGGCCTCTATCGCGGCATCTGGGCTTATGCTTCGGTGCGCGATCTCATCACCATCGTCAAGGCCGTGACGCTGGCCGTGCTGATTTATCTGCCGGCGGCCTTTCTGCTCACACGCCTCGCAGATGTACCGCGCACTACGCCGGCCATCGTCTGGCTGCTACTCATCATCCTGTTGTGCGGCACCCGGTTGGCTTTCCGCATGTTGCGCGAGAAGAGGTTGGCCGCCCTATGGTCGTTGGCCGGCAACGGCCAAAGCCCCGTGCTGCTTTATGGCGCAGGCGACGAAGCGGATTTGTTTATTCGCGCCCT
>CAZBSB010000087.1:0-1859 GCA_964494535.1 uncultured Rhodospirillales bacterium | reverse complement strand
GGGCGCGAGTTGCATGGCGTCAAAGTGCTAGGCACCCTGGCGCAGCTACCGGAGATCATGCAGCAGTTGCGCGGCAAAGGCCAGGCGCCTGCCCGCCTGATTTTGACCCGCGCCGCGCCCGGCGGCGGCGAAACGCTGCTGGAAACGGCACAGCAGCAGGGCCTGCAGCTCTCACGCCTGCCGCAACTGACGACGCTGCAAGACACAACTGCCACGACAGCACTGACCGAGCAGCCCATTGCCATCGAGGACTTACTTGGCCGAGCGGAAACCGTGCTGGAGCGCGATGCCATCGCCGCGCTCGTGGCCGGCAAGCGCGTGCTGGTCACCGGCGGCGGCGGCACCATCGGCGGCGAACTCTGCCGCCAGATTGCCGGCCTGCGTCCTGCACAGCTGGCCATCATCGAGAACGGCGAATTCAACCTGTATGCAATTGAACTTGAGTTGCGTGAAAAATTTCCCGATCTCGCGCTGCGTATGCATCTAGCCGATGTGCGCGACGCGACACGGTTGCAAGACATCTTCGCTCAGACACGGCCGGAACTGGTTTTTCACGCCGCGGCGCTCAAGCATGTGCCGATTGCCGAGGAGAATGTGCGCGAAACTGTGCTGACCAATATGCTGGGCACCAAACTAGTGATGGATTGCGCCTGCCAGGCTGGCGCGCTGGCGGCGGTGCTGATTTCCACAGACAAGGCCGTGAAGCCCAGCAGCATCATGGGCGCCACCAAGCGCGCCGCTGAATTGTATGTGCAAGGGCGCGATGTGGCAGGTGGTGGCACCCGTTGCCTGGCCGTGCGCTTCGGCAATGTGCTGGGTTCCACCGGCTCCGTCGTGCCGCGCTTTCGTGCCCAGTTGGCGCAGGGCGGCCCCCTCACCGTCACGCACCCGGAGATGACGCGCTATTTCATGACAGTGCGCGAGGCGGTGGAATTGGTGCTGCAAGCCTCGGCCTTCGCCGTCAGCCCACAGCAAAACGCGGCCGATGAGCGCGGACAAATCCTGGTGCTGGACATGGGCATACCGGTGAAAATTCTCGATCTGGCGCGGCAGATGATCCGTTTGGCCGGCAAGAAGCCTGACACGGATATCGCCATTCATTTTACTGGTCTGCGGCCAGGCGAGAAGCTGCATGAAGAACTGGCGGCAGGCGCTGAAAATATGCGCAAAGCAGCGGTGGACGGGGTGAACCTGCTCTCCGCCATGCCAACCGAGCCGGAGCGCATCCGCAGCCTGTTCGATGAACTCATCAAGGTGGCGGCCGCCAATGGCGACGCCGTGGCGCTGCGCCGTTTGCTACAGCAATTGGTGCCGGAATTTAACGGCGCATCGTCCCAAGCAACGCAGCAAACCGGTAGTGGCTCAGTTTGAGAGGGGGTTGCCAAATTTTGGTTGTCGAAAGTAGGGGCAGAAATCAGCTTGCATTGCTGACTCTGCCCCCGTAGGTTTCCGTTCACATGTTGGTCGTAAGCTTACATGTAATCGTAGTGGCCGTTCTTCACTTCGGAAATTCGGCCTTGGTTCAAGTCAAGCTTAGCGGCGATCTGGTGCTGATGATAAAGTCCGCTTGCCAGCATGACCTTTATCTGACGCACTAGATCGTCGTTTATTCTACGTGAGCGCCTTTTCATGGCTTTCCCCCGCATGAGTTACCCAACTTTTCGGATTGCTCTTAGAGCCAGAATCGCATAGGATTCCTATGTCAAAAGACGCAAGGCTGAATCGGAAAGTTGGAGCTGAACGATTCGGCCTTGCTATTTTATTTTGTGCATTGTGAATAGTCGAGTCTAATCAATCAATTAGAGCGGCAACTTCCTCCATATCCCAGATATGATTTGTTACGCCTCCCGCCATTGCTG
>CAZBSB010000086.1:688-9531 GCA_964494535.1 uncultured Rhodospirillales bacterium | reverse complement strand
GCGGCGCGATTCTTCCGGCCGACAAATCGAGCGAGCCGCCCATCCTGCTCTCGGTCATGCTGGTGAACAATGAGACCGGCGTCATCCAGCCCTGGGCGGAAATTGCCGCTATTGCCAAGCGTTATGGTGCTACGCTGCATTGCGATGCGGTGCAGGCTGCCGGCAAGCTGCCGCTGGATTTCAGCGCGCTGGGCGCAGACATGCTCACGCTTTCCGCGCATAAGCTGGGCGGGGCGCCGGGGGCGGGGGCGCTGATCGTCGCAGATAAAACCCCGCTCCGGCCACTGCTGTACGGCGGCGGGCAGGAAAAGCGGCGCCGCGCCGGCACGGAAAACCTTTTGGGCATCATCGGGTTCGGCGCTGCGGCCGCCACGACGGCGAATGATCTGGCGCGCGAGCCCAAGCTGGCTGCATGGCGCGACGCAATGGAAACAACCATTCTGGACAAGGCGCCGCAAGCCGTCATTGTCGGGCAGGGGGCGCCCCGCGTGGCCAACACCAGCTGTATCATCATGCCGGGTGCGAAAAACAGCACGCAGCTGATGGCGTTTGATCTGGCCGGCCTGGCGGTGAGCAGCGGCGCCGCCTGCTCCAGCGGCAAAGTTGGTGCTTCACATGTGCTGCAGGCGATGGGTTTTGAAACGCGCATGGCCGAGGCAGCGGTCAGAATATCATCCGGTTGGGATACGCCACCGGACGCACTGCAGCAAATGGCCGAAACCTGGCTGGCGGTTTATGAAAAAATCTGCACAAGCGCGGCTGAGTTGCGCTAGGGTGCGCTCTAGTTACACAAAGGATAGCAGCAGGTTCGCATGAACAACAATATCATCGGCATCGTTGAAGCCAAAGATATGATGCAGACAGATATTGTATGCTGGGCATGCCAGAAGCAGCTTTCGGCGCGCGCGCAGTTTTGTAATCATTGCGGTGCCATTCAGCCGGTGCGGGCACTCGACCATTTTGCCCGCCTGGGGCTGGAGCGGCGCATTGACATTGACCAGACCACGCTCGACCGGCAATACGCCGCGATGCGCCGGACGTTCGACGCCGACCGCTTCGCTATTCACAGCCTGACCGAGCGCAATTACGCCGCCAAGCACACGCTGACTCTCACACAGGCATATGAGACCTTGCGCGACCCCGTGCAGCGTGGGCGCTATTGGCTGGCGCTGCACAATTTGGAGTTTGAGGAAAACCAAGCCACCATCCCGCTGGTGCAGGAAATGCGCCTGGCCTGCGAGCAGGCGGCTTCGGCGATGGAAATAGACCGCGTCGCGCAACGCGCTAGCTTGGCGCTGGAAGAAGGCATCATGCGCCTCATGCAATCCCTGCGACAACAGAACTGGCAACACGCCAACCTGACGCTGCTGGAGCTTGACGGCGTGGAAGGGGTGTTAGTTCAGGCGCGCAGCAAACGCAAGGATTTGGCGGCGCAAGGGTAAGACGAGGATACATCAGTTTCTTTTCTTGCCGATGCGTTGCGTTTCAACGATTTTGAAAAACTCAAGGAATTAGAGGGCTTAGCACTCAAAGGCAGCATGGATACGGTGGCCGACGACCCACCGATTGCTTGGCTCAACGACTACCTGTTCAAAAATTTCCTGGTATCGGACGCCAAAGATGGCAGCAGCGCCTATTGGCAGGCTTATGTAAAAAAAGCCGATACCTGGATGAAGACAGATCCCAAATCGCCTACGGCGCCAATTGTCTATGCCGAAGGGCTGAAAAGTCATGCCTGGGCCATTCGTGGCGGCGGTTATGCGAATACTGTTTCAAACGAGCAGTGGGCTGGTTTCAGGGAATATATGAGCAAGGCTGACAATTTCCTTGCTGCCAACAAAGGAAAATCATCCGTTAACCCGGCCTGGTATACCGAGATGTATAGCGTGGCTCAGGCGTTGGGCTGGTCGCACCGCGATTATATGGATTTGGTGCGCGAGGCCACGGAACGTTACCCATCTTACGAGCCGGTTTATACCTCGCCGATCGTCTATATGCTGCCGCAGTGGGGCGGCTCCTTTGAGCTCATCGAGCGCCATGCACGGGACGCAGTGAAAAGAACCAAAACAGAGCATGGCAATGCGCTCTATGCGTTGATTTACGCGAGTTTGATGACTTACAGTACGCCCAGCGGTAACTTAAGCACACACTTATTTAAGCTGACGCTGGTGGACTGGCCGACGCTCAACCAGGGGTTCAAGGATTTTATTGCCCGCAAGAAAAATACCAGAATGCCTGATAGATATGCCTGGCTGGCTTGTCTGGCTGATGACAAAGAGGCAACTGCTTCAGCTCTGCAGGCACTTGACGGAAAGCCGGATAAAAATGTGTGGCCAAACATAAATCGCTATGTCCGTTGCCAGCGCATGAGCGGCTTGCGGCCCGACTATGATGCGATTTACCCCGACTTGACCGAGACCGACAGCATGTCTGTTGAGCGGATGTATGCTCTGTATATCGAATGGGTCAACGAATTGTTCCAAGGCGAAGAATTCGCCAAGCTCGAGCAGATTTACGCAGAACTCAACAGCAGCAGGAAGCGCTTTCCTTCCGGCGAACCGATGCTCATTGCCTATTGGCAAGGCATCATACGCACCATGCAGGAAGCGGAAGCGGACAGCGCCAAATGGCAGAATATCGAAGCCATCTTGACACGCTGGCTCAAAACTCATCCAGAGTCCGTGGTTGCCAATATGATGAGTGGCTATCAGTATTTCATGCGTGCACGACATTTGCATCTCGAAGCCTCAGGTTCTGCCGGTCATAGGCTGGAGCAGATGAAGGACAAAATCGGCTTGGGTTATCTGAGCAAGGCCAAAGAAGTTCTGGAGCGGAACAAGACTTATTCTGACAAGGATATCCTCTGGCATATTGCCATGATGGAGATCGGCAGATTTCAAGCCGCGCCACGCGCAGAACTGGAACAATTCTACTTAACTGCGGCCAAGCGCGACCCCTATCTCTGGATAATATACTTTTGCGCGATGCGCGAATTGATGCCGTACTGGGGGGAGGGCGACGCCTTGCCCGATGAATTGGAAAAACACGCACAAGCCGCTGTCGGATATACCAAGGAAAAAGAAGGCGAAGCGCTTTATGCCCTCGTCTATCGGGAATATTTTCTCGGCGACAAAACTAAGGACATTTTTGCGGTTACCAAGGTAGATTGGTCGCATATGAAGCGAGGGTTCGAGGATTTGAATAGCCGCTACCCGTCGCTATGGAACTTGAACAGCTACGCCTTCTTCGCCTGCATGGCTAAAGACAAATCCATCACGCGTGAACTGCTGAAAAAGATTGCCGGCAAGCCCGTTGAGCGTGTGTGGAGCATGGTGCCAGCCATGTATTATCGCTGCACGGAATGGGCTAAATCAGACGAATAAGGGCAACAAAAGCATGTTGGTCTATGACCTCATCATCTTCGGCGTAGCGAGTTTGCTCGCGCTGGCCTGTGTGCTGATTCATTATGAAGTGATGCTGCTGGCTTCTGACCGGCTGATACCCTGGGGTTTGCGACAAGCGCAAGGGCGACGCACGATTATGATCGCCCTGATGGCGCTGATGCTTGGCCATATCGCTGAAATCTGGGTTTATGCCGGCGCGCTGATGGTGTTGTCGTATTTACCCGCATTCGGCAGTTTTGTTGGCAATATTGACGGAGAATTCACTGACTTCCTGTATTTCTCCGCCGTCAATTATACGTCGCTCGGCTATGGCGACATCCACACCACCGGCAGCATCCGCACGCTGGCCGTGTCTGAGACTCTGGCCGGCTTGTTGATGATCGCCTGGTCAGCCTCCTTCACCTACCTCAAGATGGAGCAAATCTGGCAAATTCGCACCAGCAAGCGCCAAAAGCGTGAGGCTAATGAGGCGGAATAACGAATAGGACTGAGTATGTATAAATTGCAGCTGCTACGGCTGCGGTATAGCCGTGCCGGGAATACGTGTTTGCCGGCCTCTTTTGCTGGGAACCCCGCGCTGGCGCTTCAGTTCCGCGAGTGAGCGGATGCCTTGAGCGCTGCCGTCCGCATGACCCTTCCGCAGCCACATATTGACGGCACCCCAGCTTTTTCCTTTCACAGCAGTCCATGCCCCAGCGGCATCCCGCACCCATATGGTCTTGTCGATGTGGCTGGGATACTTGCCTTCCTTTTCGCGGAACAATTCCAGCCAGTCGAGCACTTTCTCAGTTGTCATGCCTTCTTCACGACGCGGCGCGGGTTGTGGCGGCTGGATTTTCTGACGCGTGAATCCATGGGCCTGCTTGAACTCGGCAAGTGAACATTCCGGCACAACTTCTAGTCCACGTCCGCCGTAGCGCAGCGATTGGTTGATGGCTTCCCAGCTCTCGCCTTTGACAATGCTCCAAGCGCCATCCTTGTCACGTTCCCAAACGTGCTTGTCGCCATGATGGGGATATCTGCTCTCTTTTTCATGAAAGAGCGCAATCCAGTTGCGCAGTTTGACGGCCGAAAGTTTCTGCTCGGCAAAATAGCCTTTGGTATCCAGCAAATGGTGTAGCGACTTCGCGTGAACGCCATCGCAATAGAGCCACCCATCCTGAATATATTGGTCTATAACACGCCAGGTCACGTTCCTGATAGGCACGGGCTTATTTTCGGCGTTGAGCGTCCACACCTTACGGTCGCGCCAACGTGGCGGGCGCCCTTCAACTGCTTTAAAATTGTCAATCCACTGCAGAATCTGGCCGGCTGAAAACCGCCGGCCATTACCGTTGCGCGGATAGGTCACTTCATGCGTGGCGACAGCCAAGGCAGCCGACAAACGCTTTGCCGCACTTGACAGCGGGCTCTGTGTAATTTCCCCTGCGGCGTCCTTCACGATTTCGCGTATCATAATGTCATCTGAGATGTTTTAAACGCTAGGTTTTATGGCATAATTTCGAATTTCCTAAGTTCATACACTCGCTGCCGACTACTGTCATCCGTAGTTATCTTGTTTAACATAATATATCTTATGCGACAATTGGGCGGGCGGATAGGGCTGGCTACAACGCTGAAATACGGGCATTAGAACACTCGCCCTTACAGCCCCCTATCTGCCCAACTGGCGGAATAATTACCCAAGGTGAAAGAAGCATCATGAGTCAGCCCCAGCCGCAACCCGATACCACCACATGTGCCGCTGGCGTTAAATGTGACCCTGCAAATCTGCCGGCCGAGCCTGTGGCGCGATTGCTGGCGGTCATGGCCAAGCTGCGTGACCCGAATGGCGGTTGCCCGTGGGATTTGAAGCAGGATTTCGCCAGCTTGACGCGCTACACGCTGGAGGACGCCTATGAGGTCGTGGAGGCTGTGGAACGGCAGGATTTTCCGGCGTTGAAAGATGAACTCGGCGATCTTCTGCTTCAGGTCGTGTTCAACGCCCAGATGGGCGCCGAGGCTGGGCATTTTGACTTTAACGGCATCGCCGCGGCTTTGTGCGATAAACTCATCCGCCGCCATCCGCATGTCTTCGGCACCGAGCATATCGCTACCGCCGAGGCCATGACCGAGCGCTGGGAGCAGGACAAAGCTAAAGAACGCGCCGCGAAGCAAGGCGCAGACGCCGCTGCCCAGCCGCCCGCCAGCGCGCTGGACAATCTCACCAGCACCCTGCCCGCGCTCACGCGCTGCCACAAGCTGGTGCAGCGCGCCACCCGCGCCGGCTTTGACTGGGCGGAGGCCGCCGATATTTTCCCAAAAATCCAGGAAGAGCTGGCCGAAGTGCAAGCTGAGCTACCCACCGCCCAGCCGGATCGGTTGGAAGACGAACTGGGCGACGTGCTGTTTACGGTGGTTTGCCTGGCGCAAAAGCTGGGCATTGACCCAGATTCGGCGCTTCGGCGGGCGAATCGGAAGTTTGAACGGCGTTTTCGCGCCATGGAAAGCCGTTTGACAGGCCGAATCGGTGCGAATCAGTCCCTTTCCCTAGCGGAGTGGGATGCCGCCTGGCAGGCTGTCAAAGATGAGGAAACATCGTCAATGCGTTGATTATAAATCAATAAAACGAATTTCTGCTGCGTCGAATCACCCGAATCACGACTCGAATCGTTTCGTAAACGGAACTATCAGTTTAAGCTGATTAGCGGCAATGTTTCACATTCAAAACAATATCTTGCCTAATAATCCTCAACCAACTTCGCGACTAGCGCTATAAGCTGCCGCCAGCCAGTCGCGCACTGCCAGGGCGGCGTCGTGGCTGCAGGCGGCGATGGTGCCATTGTCGAACATCGTTGGGCGATAAGCCTCGCCTTCCCAATTGATCACCTCGCCGCCAGCCTCACGGATCGCCAGCGTGCCGGCGGCATCGTCCCACGGGCGGCTATAGGACGCCGTGGCGCGGAAGTGATAGCGCGGATAAGCCTCCGCACGACCGAACATCGGCAGGCCGGTCAGCATGGCGGGATAAACCTGGCAGGCGACGAAGCTGTCATACTCAAAGCGCGGCGGTTGCCCCTGCCCGGGATTTTGCATCGTCGGCTGCTGCAGCCGCACGCCCAGAATGCCGAACATATCGGCCAATGGCACCGTATCCGTCACCCGCAGCCGCTGCCCGTGCCACCAGGCGCCGCCGCCGCGCTCCGTCACTAGGGTATCGCCCGTGATGGGATGATGAATCCAGCCGGCCAAAATTTCATCGTTCTGCACCAGCGCTACCATGGTGCCGAAAGTCTCGCGCCCCTGCGCGAACGGCCGCGTGCCGTCCACAGGGTCAATGATCCACACCGGCTTGTCGGTGCGAAGCGCGTTGATAAGCGCCGGGTCAGCGGCGAAACTTTCCTCTCCCAGCACTAGCGAGCCGGGCAACGCCGCCCGCAGCATGGGGATCAGCGCCGCCTCGGCTTCCTTGTCCGCGATAGTCACAAGATCAAGCGGCCCAGTTTTCTCGCTCACCTCGCCAGCCTGCAAATTCCGCCAGCGCGGCATGATGAGGCGCTGACCGACATCGGCAAGATAGGCGGTAATCCGCTCGCTATTTATTTTCAACATCACAAAATGTTTCCAGGATCCGACTGCAAACCAAGCTGCCACAGGCTATAGTTGCTCTAACTAACCTAGTCAAACGCGCTAAAAATCTCTGCGGGGTCAATGTGCGCGGAGCCATAGACAGCCGCATCAAGCATTATCCCGAGGCAACATGTTTCTAGCCCAAAGAACCAATAAGTACCGATCTCCTTCCTCCTGAGATTCTTGAAAAATAAAATCCACTCCATCAAATAGTGGCGCAGCATTTTTGATAACAGCGACTCCTAGCCTATTTTTGTGCGGTACGCCTTCTTCTTTTAGACGTGCATCATACAATTCAAACGAGTAAATATCCTTTGCATTGCTAATGCTGCACTGCATGCTGTTATAATATCCTTCGGGTCCACTTCCCTGTCGAATTCCTTCATTATAAGAAAAAGAAGAGGTCACCCTTATATATAAAGCCTGAGATGTTAAGCAGTCCAGGTAGCCTTCGTATTCCAAGAATGTCTCACCTCCAACCGCTCCTTTCTCAAGCGGCATGCGCTTCACTCTTAATTTCGCCAGTGTAAACACCCTAGAGAATGGAACTTCAGGTTGAACAAACGCGGCTTCTTTCCACTCCTGCTCTAGAAAATACCAACTACCAGCAGCTAGCTTATACTGGTTGCCCATATACCAATCTGTGAGACTACCAAATAATGGCGTTTTAAAATATGGGCAGTCCATATATACAAATATTTTGCTGTCATTATTTTTCCACCCAAATCCAACTCGAGAATTGTTTAAAAATACATGATAGCGGCCATTTTCTTCGGGCAAAATCCTGATGAAACTATTCCCGTTAGGGAGAATGCTGTTTATCTCACATATATAGCCTTCCTCATTTGATCTAAAAACAGTTCGGCCGCCGTGAATGCACTGCCTTGGACGTGCAGCGACGTTTCTAAAAATCATCTTGCTGCTATTATCCTTAATTAAGTGAGGAAAGATTTTTCGATCCAGAACAGCAATTATTTCTTCGTAAATAGCATCTTGGAAAAGTGGATATATACTATTGAATGCTGACTTCAACAGCACTAAGCGAGCTTCGCCGCATTTGGGGTCTAACCATAGATGTGGAGACCGATTCAGTAGTCTCTTGGTGTCCTGCTCAAAATATTGCATGAGCAGTGCAAATCTACGACACCAGATATTTCGCAGCGGACTTGACGTGCCCAATCCCAAATCAAACTGCCCGCTATTGTATCGGCGGAACAATATTGATACATCGACATCAACAACTGAATTTGCCCCCCTAATGTATGCAAGGGCATGTTCAATGGATTCGTCATCCAAGAAGTCCCATTTTTTTCTGAAAATCTCCGTATCAATATTCTCTTGGGACAGCTCTGAAAGTGCTGTCATTACCTCATCAAGAGGTATTTTTGCATAGTAATCGAGCTTGAAATTTTCAAACTTGATGACCCCAGCTACACCATGGGGATATAAATTGAGGGGGTCGCATGAAAGAATTTCTGTGAACAAAGATGCCTTGCTGTTTTGCATATCGATCCTCCTATTTATCTGGCATGAATGATACTGCGAAGCAGCTATCGTACACTTTATTTAGCCTAATCACGCGCTTGTGCCACGAGAGTATCACTAGACAGGATTTTACATTATGATTGTCGCATGAGGAACGTCCCCGCCCCCTACCCCGCCAGCTTTTCAGAACCCGTGCGCGAGCGTTTGGCTACGCTGTATCGCGCTGATGAAGCTGTGTTGGTTGAAGAATTGATTCCCGCGGCGCGGTTGTCGCCGCAGCAACTGGCGCAGGCGCAGCGGGATGCTGGGCGGTGGATCACGGCTATTCGCGGCACCAAGCGCAGC
>CAZBSB010000086.1:0-678 GCA_964494535.1 uncultured Rhodospirillales bacterium | reverse complement strand
TGTCGCGCTTTGGGCTGAATAGCCGCGAAGGCACGGCGCTGATGTGTCTGGCGGAAGCATCGCTCCGCATTCCTGATGCCGGCACGGCCGACGCGCTGATCCGTGACAAACTCGGCGCGGCGGATTTTGAGCAGCATTTGGCGCAGGATGATAGTTGGCTGGTGCGCGCCGCGGGCTGGACACTGAATCTCACCGGCAAGATTGTTGCTGACCCGGACAGCAGCCTGGCCAGCCCAAGCGCGATGCTGGGATTGCTGAACAACCGCCTCAGCCAAAGCGCTATTCGGGAAGCCATTCGCCACGCCATGACCTGGCTGGGCAACCAGTTCGTGCTGGGCACGGATATCAAGGCCGCCCTCACCCGCGCCGCGCAGCTGGGCAGCGCCACGGCGCGTTTTTCCTATGACATGCTGGGCGAGGCGGCGCGGACGCAAGCGGATGTTGAGCATTATTATGCTGATTATCTGCAGACCATCCGCCTGACTGGCGCGGCCAACCGCGCACACCCTGCCCTGGCGCCCTCCGGCGTCTCGGTGAAGCTCTCGGCGCTGCATCCGCGCTATGAGGCCGCGCAGGCGGAGCGCGTGTTCAAGGAGATGGTGCCGCGCCTCGTCGCGCTGGCGGAAGCGGCGGCGGCGGAAAATATTTTCCTCATTGTGGACGCCGAAGAGGCCGACC
>CAZBSB010000085.1:0-9701 GCA_964494535.1 uncultured Rhodospirillales bacterium | reverse complement strand
GTGTCGCCCGCCGGTTTTACGATGGCAGATTCTTGAGGAGCCACGGGTTTTGGCGCCGCGACACCCGCGACGGGCTCTTTTGCCGTCTCTTTCACAGCTTCCGTAACGGCTTCTTGCGAAGATTCTTTTACGGCATCAACGGCAGAACCCTTTGCCGCATCAACTGCCTTTTCCATGACGGGAATAGCCATTTCCGGAGCGGCGCCGTCTATCAACTCATACGCCGATGCCGGCATGGCGAGGGCAAACAAGACTGCGAGTGCGGCAGTAGGGATAATCTCTTCATCCCCTTATCCTCCAATAATGATAATATAACCAGACTGCATGACCAACCTATCTGCGGCATAAGTCGGGATTGATGCGACGACGGCAAAAGAAAAGACAAAATTCTGTATAACAATCTGCACATGTCTGACTGTGTTATAAAGCCGCATCTGTTTGCGCTCAAACGGGAGGCATCGTCACGCGCAGCAAAATACGCTCCGGACGACCATCTTGACTTTAGCCTCTTGCCACGTAAATTTTCTGCGTTACTTTTAAGCCGTTCCCGTCCACGGAGTTTTGTGACATGGTGAGCCGTTCGTTTAGGCTACTATTGACTGTTACCTGTGCTGCATCCTGCTTAGCTGTTCTATCCATGAACACTCAAGCCGCCGCACGCCCGACGGCGACTCAGCGACAGGAAAATGCTGAAGATATAAGCGCCGCCAATATTTTTATACAAAAATTGGGCGATCAGGCGCTGGCCATCCTCTCTGACAAGCAGCGCCCGCCTGAGGAAAAAGACTCAGACTTTCAAGACATATTGCGTCGCTCCTTCGACCTGCCCACCATCGCGCGTTTCGTCATCGGTAGAAACGCCTGGTTTGGCGCGACGGAAGAAGAAAAAGCCGAGTATTTACAATTGTTTGAGAAACTTGTTGTGCGTATCTACTCGGATCGATTCTCACTCTATAGCGGCGAAAAATTTTACGTACAGGGCCAACGCCAGGAAGGCGAACGTGACACGATGGTGACGAGCCACATCATGCGCCCAGACAGTTCCAGGCCTATTGTGGTTGATTGGCGCGTCCGCAACTTTAACGGGCGTCAGGCAATCATTGATGTCGTCGTTGAAGGTGTCAGCATGAGCGTCACGCAACGCCAGGAATATGGCTCAGTCCTGCAACGCAACGACAATCGGCTGACGCCACTGCTGGCGCTGATGCGCGACAGTTTGGATAAGCAGGATTTAACAAACAGGTAAATGGCACGGCAAGCGTCGTGCGCGGGCTACTTCATGGCGGCGTCATGGCCCATTCCTGGCAACGCCAGGCTCTGTTCTCATGAATGAGCACACCATAACTTCCTGTTGGCAATTTGGTCTTCTCCGGCTTTTCCTTGCACAAACTCAAAGCGAAGCGCGCAATCCCTGCGCTCGTGACCACTAGAACGGTCGGTGTTTTCTGCTTCACTGACGCCGCAGCAAAATCTTTCCACCAATCAGCGATCTCTTTAGGGTCGGCATACCACCCGTCCGGCACGATACCATGCTCATCCCAGTCCTGCAGCGCTTTGCTGCCAAGCCGAGCGACGACAGCTTCTTCGGGCTGGTTTTCATCGTCGCCAAAGTCAATCTCGTCAAAACGCGACAAGGCAACCGCCTGCTTTTTGATGCCCATTTCGGCCAGAAGCAGCGCTGCTGTCTGTTGTGTGCGCATCAACTGGGAAGAGAACACCGCATCAGGTGTCCAGCCTTTTTCTTTGAAATACTGGCCGAGTTTTCTAGCTTGTGCTCCACCACTCTCCGCCAGCGGCAAATCTGTGCCGGCGCCGATACGGCGCACAACGTCACCTGGCGAGAAAGTGTTGCCGTGGCGAACTATGATCAGGCGGTTCATGCGTATAAGTCCCCGTGTTTAGCAATCAGCGCCTCGGCGCGGCCGATATCTTCTGGGCTGTCAACGCCGGACATGCCTGGACGGTCTCCGTAACTGACCGGCACACAGGCCATGCTATAGCCATGCTCCAAAATACGCAACTGCTCCAAACCCTCAAGCCTCTCGTAGACACCCTCTGTCAATGACACGAATTTCTCCAGCATATCTCGGCTGTATCCATATATGCCGATATGTCGCCAAACCGGTGACATATCAGATTGTTGCCGTAATAAGGCCTCCGAGCGCATCACAGGAACAACAGCCTTACTGAACCAGTGCGCTTTACCGCTGTTCTGATCAAAAACAGCCAACGTCCCGCTATGCGGCGTGTGCTTCTTGGCCTCCCTCAATCCATCCAGCTCCTCCCAGGTAAGCTGAGCAACGGGCGTTGCGACATCAAAATCACCATGGATTTGGCGATTCAAAATGGCGCGAACAAAGTCCGGCGGCGTCAAAGGCGCATCACCTTGTAGATTTAGAACATAATCCGGCACCGCTGCCATTTGTCTTATGGCGGCACAGACCCTGTCCGTGCCCGTCGCGCACGCTGCCGGCGTCTGAATCGCCGCCACACCTAATTTTTCAGCGTGCGCGACAATCCGATCATCATCCGTCGCCACCGCAATTTGAACACTGAGCCCTTCAGCCGCGCGCCGTGCGATACGCACAACACGCTCCAGCATGGTCAGACCAGCAATCAATGCCAAAGGCTTGCCAGGCAACCGCGTTGAGTTCCACCGGGCAGGAATGATAATTGCTCCTTGCACAGCTAGGGCTCCTTCTTTTTCCAGCGCCTGAAGAATTTGCGAAAAGGATAGGCTTGCTGCGCCAAGAAGTCCGTCGGATAATTCTTCTGAGCCTGCGGCGACAGGCCGTATCCAGACGGAAACACGCCAGACGGACAATAAAAACTGCCAAATATCCAGTCATAAAAAGCGAAAATAACGCAATAATTCTTATTGATTGCCTGTGGCTCAACGGCATGATGCCAGCGGTGAAACTGCGGCGTGGCGATGACGTAACGTAACCAACCTTTGAAGCCGAATTTCAGATTGCAATGAATGGCCAGGTCATAGGCGTAGTAGATAATCATTGCTATCAAAAAACCCAAGCCGCCAAAGCCGAGCACATGCGCGCCACCAGCGAAAAAGAAGGTGGAAAGGAATACATCGCCCGGATGACCGCGAAATTTTGTCAACCAGTCAATTTCTTCGGCCGAGTGATGAACGGCATGAAACGGCCAAGCATGAATGTGCGCAAAGCGATGCCGCCAGTAGGTGATGAAATCAATCAGCAGGAGTGCCAAAAAAACCTGCACGATGAGCGGCAAGGCTTCAATGTCACGGGCAAAAAACTGAAAAGGTACAATCTTGCCGACGACTTCAAAAAAGAATAGCGAACACAAAAGCTGCAAAACCGGCATGACAAATCCGCCATTTGAGACAGCATAGAGCAGGTCTGCGAAATACTCTTTGCGATAGAACTTTTGCCCTGGCACTATCGGATTGATACGCTCAACAAAATAAAATACCGGCACACAAACAACGATCACCAACACCGTGTTTAAGAGAGATGACAGCAACGGATTCATCTGACCCATCCCGAAACGAGCTTCATAGTGGGGAACGGTTATACCACCGCGTGGCATAATGTTAAAGTCGCCTGCAGCGCAGCCGTATTGCGCATAGTGCTTGATCCACATTAGCCACGCTTGCCCCCGAGCAGCCAGATGGGATGCCACAATTGGCGCCAAAAACCCGCGGGATAGGCCTGTTGGTCAACCGGCGCTAAGCCATAAGCCGTGGGGTAGGCGCCCGCGGGACAGTAGAAACTGCCAAATAGCCAGTCATAAAAAGCAAATAGCACGCTGTAGTTCTTGTTTCTGGCTTCCGGCTCCACGGCATGATGCCAGCGGTGGAACTGTGGTGTGGCGATGCAATAGCGCAGCCAGCCATGAAAACCAAATCGCACGTTCGCATGGTTGAGAAAATCAAGGGCGTAATAGATATAAATCGCTATTGTGAAGCCGAGGCCGCCGAAGCCGACGACATGCATGAACAGCGTGCTGAAAGCAACCACCAGAAACACATCCAGTGGGTGCATCCGATATTTCGTCAGCCAGTCCATCTCCTCCGCGGCGTGATGCACGGCATGAAACGGCCAAACCCAGCGCACGACATGCGTAAAACGGTGGCGCCAGTAGGTGATGAAATCGAGCAGCAGCAGCGCCAACAACACCTGCACGGGCAGTGGCCAGGACTGAATGGTTGAGGCAAAGGCTTGATAAGGCACAATCAGTTTGAGATAAGCGCCGGTCAGAGAAAATATGGCCACCTGCGCCAGCGGCACGACGATCACATAGTTCAAAAACGCAAAGGCCAAATCGCACCGACGACTATGAGCAAACCACTGCCGCCCGGCTTGCAGGGGTCGGATTTTTTCAACCCCATAAAAAACAATTGCGGCTGCCACCATGATACCAAAAGTTAACAAGAACGGTTTTTGAAACAGCGTGAGCCAATTCATCGCGGCACGCCTACGGTGTGAAGGCTGGCGGTTTTGGCTGGTTGATGCGCCAAAGCACTCAGCAAGTCTTGCGCCATCCGGGCGTAAATCTGTGCAACCGAATTGTCCGGACGGCGGCTGGCTGGTGGTTGACCATCATCCATATCCTGCCTGATTTGCAATTCCAGGGGTACGGCGCCTAAAAACGGGTAGCCTAGCCTCTTGGCTTCGGCCTCGGCGCCGCCGTGGCTGAAGATTTCGCTGCGGCCTTGGCAATGTGGGCAGATGAAATAGCTCATATTTTCAACGATGCCCAGCACCGGCACATTGACGCGCCGAAACATGTGCAGGCCGCGTTTGGCATCAAGCAGCGCGATGTCCTGGGGCGTGGAGACGATTACGGCGCCGCTGAGTGGCAGCAGTTGGGTAATGGCCAGTTGCGCGTCGCCGGTGCCTGGTGGCAGATCAACCACCATGATGTCGAGATCGCCCCAAGCGACATCGCGCAGCATTTGCTGGATGGCGCCCTGCACCATCGGCCCGCGCCAGATCAGTGGGCTGTCTTCCTCGGCCAGCAAAAAACCCATGGACATGACCTTAATTCCATGCGCTACCACTGGCTCCAACTTTTTGTCCGGCCGCAGCACGGGCTTGGTCTTGATGCCCAACATGCGCGGGGCGGAGGGGCCATAGATATCCGCGTCGAACAACCCAACCCGCTGCCCGGCGGCCGCCAGCGCAATCGCCAGATTGACGGCGGTGGTGGATTTGCCAACGCCCCCTTTGCCTGAAGCGACCGCGACGATGTGCTTGATGCCCGGCAGTTCCATGGGTGGTGGCGGCGCCTTGCGCGCCGCTTCGGCGTGACCGCCGGACTTGGCTGGCCGATGCGCCGTCAGCACGGCGGTAACCTGGCTGACGCCGGGCAATTGCCGCACGGCCTGCTCGGCCTGCAACCGCATATCTTCCAGCTTGGTGCCTTGGCTGGGGTCAACCTCGATGACGAAAGACACCGCCAGGCCACCTGCCTCCGGTTTGAGCGCCAGACCGGAAACCTTGCCGAGCGTGACAATATCCTGCCCTGCCCCCGGCATCATGACTGTCTGCAGCGCCTGGCGCACGTTTATTTCACCGATTTCGACCACTAAGTCCCTTCCTGGGTTGACAAAGCAGGAGATAAACCAAATATAGCACTCCTGCCATACTTATTCGGTCGCCGCAGCGCCGGGAGCCATCTTTCATGACGCCACCCAATGACAATAACCCTGAAAATCCCTGGGGCAGCCCCGGCAAGCGCCCCTATAGTGGACAGAATGGTGGCGGCAACAATCCTTGGTCGCAACCGTCTTCAGGCGGCGGCAAGCCACCTGGCAAGGACGAGTTCGAGGCGCTGAAACGCGCTTTCAAAGGCGCCTCCCAGGACTTCATGGGCGGTAATGTCGGCGGCGGCAAGGTTTTTGCCATTCTTGGCGTGATTTTGCTGCTGCTCTGGGGCGCCACCGGCGTTTTCATGGTCAGCGCTTCGGAGCTTGGCGTCATTATGCAGCTCGGCCAGCCACGCCAAATCGTCGGCCCCGGCCTGCGCTACCATTGGCCCTATCCCATTGAAGATGTCCTGCTGGCCGATGTCACGACGGCGCGGCGGGAAGCGGTGGGCTATCAGGCGCCGGATGACCTGCGCCGCGTGGGCAGCAAAGACAATGACAGCATGATGCTGACCAGCGATGAAAACATCGTGGACATCAATTTCGACGTCATCTGGCAGGTGGATGCCACGCGGGTGAAGGATTATCTCTTCAATATCTATAGCCCCCGGCTGACCATCAAAGCCGTCGCGGAATCGGCGATGCGCGAGGTTATCGGCCAGTCTAATATTCAAACCACCATCACCACGGGGCGCGAGCAGATTGAGCAAAAAACCTTGACGCTCCTGCAAAAGACGCTGGATCAATATCAGGCGGGCATTCTGGTCACGCAGATCAACCTGCGCAATGCCATGCCGCCGCAGGAAGTGGCGGATTCGTTCCAGGATGTGACGCGGGCGCGTTCCGATAAGGAAACGCGCATCAATGAAGCCGAGACCTATCGCAACAAAATCATGCCGGAAGCGGAAGGCCAGGCCGCCAAGATGTTGCAGGAAGCGGGCGCCTATAAAGACCAGGTGGTGAACCAGGCGCAGGGTAACGCCCAGCGCTTCCTGAGCGTTTACCAATCCTATCAGAACGCTAAGGATGTGACGGCGCGGCAAATGTATCTGGAGACCATGGAAAACATTTTGAAAGACGCGAACAAGGTGGTCATAGACCCCAGCATCAAGGGCATCACGGGCTATCTGCCGATACAAGGCATCGGTAAAACAACGTCACCGCGGGAGGGTCAATAACATGCCGCGCAAAATCATCATTCCGCTGGTTCTGATTGCCAGCATCGTGCTGCTCTTGTTCGGCACCTTGTTCGTCGTCAACCCCGCCGAGCAGGCTATCGTCTTCCAATTCCGCGAAAGCCGGCGGATTATTCAAGAGCCGGGGCTGTATGCCAAAGTCCCATTCTTGCAGGATGTCGTGTATTTCGAGCGGCGTGTGCTGCCGCTGGAGCCGCAGGCGCAACGTGTGACGATGGCGGATCAGAAAATCCTGGACATTGACGGTTTTGCCCGCTGGCGCATCAAGGAACCGCTGGTCTTCACGCAAAGCCTGCGTGATCAGACTCAGGCTATGGAACGGCTGGGCGGCTTTTTGAATTCTTCCATCCGCAATATCATGGGTAATTATATTGTCGGCGATCTGCTCTCCGAAAAACGCCACGAGGTTATGGCGCGCATCAAGGAAGAAATGAATAACAATGTCGGCCGCTATGGAGTCGAGGTGGTGGATGTCCGCATCCGTCGCACCGACCTGCCGACCGAAACTCTGCAAAACGTTTATAACCGGATGCGGTCAGAACGGCAGAAGGAAGCCGCCACGCTGCGCGCCGAAGGCGAGATGAAGTCGCTGGAAATCCGCTCCAAGGCGGAAGGCGAGCGCACTCGCAAGATTTCCGAAGCGCAGCGCGATTCGCAAAAGCTGCGCGGCGAAGGCGACAAGACCGCCATTCAGGTGATGGCCGACGCCATGAACAAAGACCCGCAATTCTATAATTTTTATCGCACTTTGGAGGCCTATCGGACAGCGCTGAAGCCGGACAGCACCAGCTACATGCTGGCGCCGGACAGCCCCTTCTTCAAGACGTTCCACGAGGCTGGCCAGGTGCGCTAATTGCCGCAATTTAGCCGCACGCCGCCTGCACAATGTGCGGCAAGATTACAGGACAGGAGCAGACAATGAAGCGCGTGAAATATTTTATGCTGGTACCGGCGTTCTGCGCGGCTTTGGCTTTGCTTCCTTGTCTGCCTGCAGCTGCTGAAGCGCCGCCAAATCTAGCCGCGGCGCTGCCGCCGGGCGCACCACCCAATGGTTTCGCGGACGTGGCAGAAAAATTGCTGCCGCAGGTCGTGAACATCTCCGTCAGCCAGAAGGCCGGCGCCGGCGCCGAGCAGTTCAACCAGATGATGGAGGACATGCCGCAACTCCCGCCCGGATCGCCATTTGAAAAATTCTTCCGCGATTTGCAAGAGCAACAGAAACGCTTCCAGGAACAGATGCCGGAAGACGCGCCGCGCGCCGCTTCGGTTGGCTCCGGTTTCATCATTGATGCGGCGGGTTACATAGTCACCAACAATCATGTGGTGCAGGACGCGGACGAAATAAGCGTCACCTTGCAGGACAACAGCACGCTGAAAGCCGAACTGGTCGGCTCTGACAAGAAAACCGACCTAGCGGTCTTGAAGGTCAAGCCAGAGAAGCCGCTGGTGGCGGCGAAGTGGGGCGACAGCGACAAATTGCGCGTGGGCGACTGGGTGCTGGCCATCGGCAATCCCTATGCTTTCGGCGGCACGGTGACCGCGGGCATCATCTCCGCCCGTTCGCGGGACATCAATTCCGGCCCCTATGACGATTATATCCAGTCGGATGCCGCCATCAACCGCGGCAATTCCGGCGGGCCGATGTTCAATATGCAGGGCGAAGTCATTGGCGTGAACACCGCCATCATCTCGCCCACCGGCGGCTCCATCGGCCTTGGCTTCGCCATTCCGGCGGCGCTGGCCAAGAATGTGGTGGAGCAACTCAAGACCTCCGGCCACACGCGGCGCGGCTGGCTGGGTGTGCGGATTCAAGGCGTATCGCCGGAAATCGCGGATAGTCTCGGCCTCGGCAAGCCGCGCGGCGCCATGATAACCAGCGCCAATGACGGCGGCCCGGCGCAAAAAGCCGGCGTGCAGAACGGCGACGTCATTTTGAGCTTTGACGGCAAGGAAGTCAGCGAAATGCGCCGCCTGCCCCGCATCGTCGCGGAGACGGATGTCGGCAAGACCGTGCCGCTCACCGTCTGGCGTGACGGCAAGCAGATTGAGCTGAAGGTCAAGCTGGGCGAGTTGGAAGGCGCCGAGAAGGCCGAAGAGAAACTCGCGGAAGGTGATAAAGCCGGCAAGGAAAAGAGCGAAGGCAAGGAACCCAAAACCGTCGGCGAGGCCGTGAGCGATACTGGCTTGACGCTCGGCAATCTGGATGCCGCGGCGCGCAAGAAATATAACATCAAGCCAGAGGTCAAAGGCCTCCTGGTGCAAGACGTGAAGTCAGGCAGCAAAGCGGCGGAGCGCGGTCTGCGCCCCGGCGACGTCATCATGGAAATCGCGCAGCAAGAAGTCAGCAGCCCCGCGGAGGTGGCGCAAGCGGTCAAGCAGGCGAAAGAACGCAAAAAGCCGCTGCTGCTGCTGGTGCAGCGCGATGGCGACGCCCGCTTTGTCGCCTTGCCGGTGAACGAAGAAGAAACCAAGAAAATGCACGAAGACGTGAAAAAGCAAATCAAATAAAATCAGGCTTCTTCATCTTGGCCTTTAATCCGGGCGGCGAGCGAAGCCTGCAGGAACATGTCCAGGTCACCGTCTAAAACGGCTTGCGCCTGGCTGTTTTCTACGCCTGTGCGCTGGTCTTTCACCATCTGGTAGGGCTGCAGCACATAGGAACGTATCTGGTGCCCCCAGCCGATATCGGTCTTCTGCGCCTCCAGCGCATCCGCAGCCGCCTCGCGCTTCTTTAGCTCCATTTCATAAATCTTGGCTTTCAGCATCTCCATCGCCTTGGAGCGTTTATTGAGCTGAGAGCCTTCCTGCTGGCAGGCCACGAAGATGCCGGTGGGAATATGCGTGAAGCGCACGGCGCTTTCCGTCTTGTTCACATG
>CAZBSB010000084.1:0-9813 GCA_964494535.1 uncultured Rhodospirillales bacterium | reverse complement strand
GGCGCTCACCAATAGCCCGCCCTCCCCGATGCCAAACGGCTTGGTGGCGTGTAAACTATGCGCCACCAGGCCATGGCGCGGAATGGTTTGGGTTTCCACCGCCGCGGCCGCGTCTATCAGCACAGGAATGCCGGTGGCCTGGTGAAATTCATCCCACGCCTGGGCATCCACCGGCACGCCATAGAGCGCCACCGGCATGACGGCGGCAATGGGGTGCCGCTGCGCCGCCGCCGAGGCGATGGCCGGGGTGAGCAGCCAGCTGTCGGGGTCAATATCCGCCAGCAAGGGCTGCAAGCCGGCATGATGCGCCGCCAGCGGGCAGGCCGGAAAAGTGACGGCCGGCATCAGCACCGCGCCGCCGGCCGGCAGGTTCAGCACCCGCAACCCCAGTTCCAGCGCATGATAGCCGGTGACCAGGCTGGTGAGGTGTAAGTCTCTATTACCGTTCGCCTGGCGCAGCAGGCTGGTCATGGCCTGCTCAAACTCCGTGACCAGCGGGCCGTAATTCGTATACCAGCGTTGCGCCTCCACCCGCCGCAGCCAGGGCAGCAACGCCGCCGTGTCCGGCAGGTCGGGAATAAGGTGCAGAGCGAGATTGGGATTAGTCATCGGCGCGCCGACCCTCCTGCCGGCACGCCGATGCTAGCGGAAAGCCTCTGGCAAGCCTAGGCTTTTCCCCACCGTTGCGCCGCCAGCGCCACGCGCTTGCCGAGCGCGGCCGCTGTTTGCCGGTCGGACTCCGGCGGCGCCACTTTCGCATCCTGATCATTGTTGGCCTGCGTCATGACGCCGGAGAAGCTGCCCAGCCGGTTCAAATCCGCCGTGGAGCCGCCGGACGAGTTATTGCCGGGCATCAGATCAAGCCCAACCCAGACCATGCCGTGCTGCATGGCGAAAATCATCAGCTGCACCAGCGTATTCAGCTTATCGCCGCTCTGGCTGGCCGAGTTGGTGAAGCCCGCGGCCAATTTGTCCTTCCAACCCTGCCCCATCCAAACTTTGGAACTGGCATCCATAATGCCCTTAAACGGCGCTGACACGCTGCCCATATAGGTCGGGGAGCCGAAAATCAGCGCGTCGGCCTTGGCCATGACCTCCCAATTTTTATCGGCTTCTTCGGCCTTCACCAGCGTGGCCGTGGCGCCGGCCACCGACCTGACCCCGGTGGCGACCGCTTCCGCCACGGCCGCCGTATGGCCATAACCGCTGTGATAGACAATGACGACTGCAGACATAAACATTACTCCTAATGAGATGGGATTGCGTTAGCCAGATAGCGTGATATGGTGCGATGAGTAGTAGGTTCCGTGTGGTAACTAATCAATCCGAGCCATGGAGCAGCCATGCCACTCTTCGCCGTTGACCCTGGAAACCCCGATCAGCCGGTCAGCTGTCCGCTCACCGCGCTGTTTTCGCTGCTCTCCGGCCCCTGGACGTGCCTGATCATCTGGCATCTGTCGCAGCATGAATCGCTGCGCTTTCTCGAACTGAAGCGCCAGGTGGGCGCGATTTCGGCCAAGATTTTGACCGAGCGGCTGCGGATGCTGGAAGAGGCCGGCATCGTGCTGCGCAAGGCCACCCCCAACAGCCCGCCGCAAGTGAGTTATCGGTTAAGCGCCCGTGGGCAGGAACTCCGCACAGCCTTCGCGGCCTTGCATGACCTGGCGCTGCAATGGGGCGTGCCGGAAGTGAAAAAAAGCCGCGGCAAGGCTAAGAAGAGCGGCGGCCGTCAGGACGTCGAAGACATCACCGCCGCCGCCGAGTGATCGGCCGGCAAGAGGCGGATGGTGCTGCTGGGTAGCGGCACACATTGCCCGCCGCGCCATTGCACCTGTTCATACAAAGTGGCGAAACCCATGGCGGCATCGGCGGCGCCAAAACCGCCGATCAGTTCCGCCCCGCGCCGCGCATTGTCTATCATCCAGGCCGGCAACCGCAGATGATACGGGTTGCGCGCCACCTCGCCCACATGGCAGGCCAGCGCCGTGAGCAGTTGCTGCAGATCGGCCGGCGATGATTCCACCATCAGGTTCGGTTCGCGCTGCGGGTGCCAGAATTCGGTGAAGACCAGCCGCGCCATGAAGTCCGCCGCCTGCCTGGCCAGCGCCTCCATGACCAAGCCATGAACGCCGATATGCGTGCCATGCCCATCATGCCGGTGCGGCAGAAAGATGACAGCGGGACTCTCCTGCCGGATCACCTCGGCCAGCTTGCCGACCATGGCTTGCCAGACAATCGGCTGCGTCTGGCGCGTTTCCGGCCGCACTTCCGCGAAAGGCTGGCGCGCCGGTTCTAGGATAGTAAATCCCAGCACGGCGCAGGCCGCCTGCAGTTCCTGGCGCCGCGCTTCGCGCCGTTCCGGCTTGCTGCCCATGGTGACCGGCACGACCGTGACAGCCATGCCGGCCTCGCGCTGCAGACGCAACGGTAGCGCGCCGATGATGCATTCATCATCCGGGTGTGGCGCGAAAAGCATGACCTTGCAGCTGCCGCGCGGCATCGCCGGCATGGGCTGCTTGACCGGTGCGCCGGTCAGCCGCGCAAAAGCAGCCACGATTTCCAGCACTGACTGCGCTTGCGGCATCGGTTCCTTCCGTCAAAATCGAATGCGGCAGATTGCCGCAACACCTGGCTAATCGCCTTGATTCGCTGCACCCTCGCCACAGCAACATACTCTGTTCTGCTCCGCTTTCATCAACTCTTTACCAAATCAGCATTGAACTGCGCTATCCGAGCGCACACCAGGTGACATCATGTATGATCGCAACCCCACCCTTACCGGCATTGAGCGGCGCTTCAGCGACACAGAGCTGATCGTCAGCAAGACCGATGCGCGGGGCATCATCACTTATGCCAATTCCTTATTCCTCAAACTCGCCGACATGACACTGGAACAGGCAGCAGGCGCGCCGCACAATTGCGTGCGCCACCCGCAGATGCCGCGCTCCGTTTTCAAGCTGCTCTGGGATACGGTGGGCAGCGGCAAGGAACTGTTCGCCTATGTCGTCAACCGTTCGATGAACGGCGACCATTATTGGGTCTATGCCCATGTCACGCCCAGTTTCGACGCCAGCGGTAAAGTGGTAGGTTACCATTCCAATCGCCGCAATCCGCGCCGCGATGCTCTCGCCGTGATCGAGCCGGTTTACCAGCTGCTGACGGCCGAGGAACAAAAGCACGCTAGTGCCAAAGACGGCCTGAATGCGGCGGCGGCTTTGCTGCAAAAATTCCTGCAGGATAAGGGGACGGATTATGAAAAGTTTATCCACTCTATCTAAAGGCGCGGTCGCCGCGCTTATTTCCGCCGTCATGGGTTTGGCGGCGCTTGGTGCCGCTGCTGCCGGACAGAGTGGCACAGCGATGATGCTCATCGCGGCAAGCCTGCTGGCTGCGGCTGTAAATCTGTATTGCTGGCATCGCGTGGGGCGCTTGTGCAAAATCATCGCTGATACCAGCGGTGCGATCGCTGCCGGCGATTTTGAACAGCGTATCATGCTGCCACGCGAAGGCGGCGCGATGGGCGCCATGATCGGACGGATCAACGACTCGTTTGACGCCGCGGACGCCTATATCCGCGAATCCACTGCGGCTTTTGATCACGCCGGGCAGGAAAAATATTACCGCCGCATTGTGCTCACGGGTATGCGCGGTGCCTTCCATCAAGGCGCCCATACGTTGAATACCTCCATTGACAAAGTGCGCCACAATATGGCGGCCGCCATGAACCGTGCCGCCGCCAAGCTGGAAGCCACGGTCAAGGACGCCCTGCAGGCGCTCAATGAATCGTCGCAGCAGTTAAACGCTACATCGGGCACTTTGGGCAGCCTGGCCAGCGACGGCGCCGGACAGGCACAGGCGCTGACGGGCGCCACCGACACCGCGCTCGGCGCCGTCAACACCGTGGCCGCCGCCGCGGAAGAGCTTTCCGCAGCTATCCGCGAGATTGAGTCCCAGGCACAGACGTCAACCGGCATCGTACAGCGCGCTTCGGAGCAGGCCGTGACCGCTAACGATGTGCTAAAGGAACTGGTTGAACGCGCCCAGCGGATCGGTGCCATCACCAAGACGATTGACGACATTTCCAACAAGACCAACCTGCTGGCGCTGAATGCGACGATTGAAGCCGCGCGCGCCGGCGAGATGGGCAAAGGCTTCGCCATCGTGGCCGCTGAGGTCAAAAACCTCGCCAACCAGACCAGCAAGGCGGTGGTCGAAATCGCCAATGAAGTTGAAAGCACACAAAAGGAAATTGGCCGCACCGTGGCGGCCGTGCAGAGCATTGCCCAGACCGTGAACGACATTCAGGGCATTTCCTCCGTCATCGCCGCGGCGGTGAGCGAGCAGGAAGCGGCGACGAAGGAGATTTCCCGCTCCGCTCATGTCGCGCTGGGCAGCAGCCAGGATGTCAGCACGACCACGCAATCCGTCTCCGCTTCCGCCGACAAAACGGGCGCGGCGGCACAGAACATGAATCAGGCCGTCAAGACCCTGTCCCAGCATTCCACGGCGTTGCAGCAGGAAATCAGCCGTTTCATCAATGAAACGCGGCAGATGGCATCTTGAGGGTCAGGTACCGGCCTTGATCTCTTCGAGTTCCAGCCAGCGCGTTTCAGCGGCGGCGAGTTCCCGCGTTGCCGCCGTGAAGCGTTTAGTTTTGTGGTCAAACTCTTCCGGTGCGCGGACATAGAGCGAGGTGTCGGCCAGCTGGTCTTGCAGTGTCGCGATTTCACGCTCCAAGCCGGCCATGCGTTCTGGCAACTTGTCCAACTCATATTGCTGCGTGAAAGTCAGGCGCTTATTGCTGACTGTTGGCAGCGGAGCCGCTGGCTGAGCAACAGGCACGGCGGTTGGCGTAACCTTGATATTTGACGCCGGCGTCAGTGCCGCATCGCGGCGCGCGCGCTCCGCCACATAATCCTGATAGTTGCCGATCACGGCGCTGACTTTCCCCTGCCCTTCGAAGGCCAGGATTTTCGTCACGGTCTGATCGAGAAAGTCGCGGTCATGGCTGACGATCAGCAACGTGCCGGCATAATGCGCCAGCATTTCTTCCAGCATGTCCAGCGTGTCCATGTCCAGATCGTTGGTCGGCTCGTCCAATATCAACAGACTGCCGGGATTGGCCATCACCTTGGCCAGCAGCAGCCGGTTCTTCTGGCCGCCGGAGAGCGAGGCCACCGGTTGATCGGCCTGGCGCGGGTCGAACATAAAATCTTTCAGATAACCGCAAACATGCCGCGTCTTGCCCATGACCTGCAGATAATCGCTGCCCGTGGGGCAGAGGATACGCTGCAGCGAATAATCCGGCCGCAAGGCGGCGCGCTGCTGGTCGAAATACGACACCTCTACACTCGGCGCCAGCTTGACATTGCCCTGATGCGCTTTCGTCTCACCCAACAGCAGCTTGAGAAAGCTGGTTTTACCATTGCCGTTGCGGCCGACAATGCCGATGCGGTCGCCGCGCAGCAGGCGGAAGGAAAATTTATCGAGGATGACGTTGTCGCGCGGCGGCATGGCGCCGGCCACGGGATAGGCCAAACTAACCTGATGAAATTCTGCCACGCTGCGTGAAGCCAGCGGCGCGTCGCCCACCGGCGCGAACTCAACCCGTGCCAACATGCGGTTGAGCGCGTTCTTGTCGGCGCGCAGCTTGTCGCGCTCTTGCTTCATCAGCGCCAGGCGCCGGACATTGCGCTTGCGCCGCGCCGGTACGCCACGGCTGGCCCAATCCACTTCCTGATCCAGCAGCTTCTGGCGGTTGTGCAGCTCCCGCGCCTCCTGCTCCAGCAGCATGGTCGACCATTCCTCGAAATAGCCATAGCCACGCGGGCAGATTTTCAGCTTGCCGCGATCCAGCCAAAACACGCGGTCGGAAATGCGCGTGAGGAAAGCGCGATCATGGCTGATGCAGACCAGTGCGCCGCGATAGGAGCGCAGATAACTCTCCAGCCATTCGATCACTTCGAGGTCAAGGTGATTGGTCGGCTCATCGAGCAGCAGAATCTCCGGCGCTAGCACCAGCGCGCGCGCCAGCGCGGCGCGCCGCAGCTGCCCGCCGGATAAATCCGTCATCATCGCCTGGGCGTTCAGCCCCAACGGCGTCAGGATTTGCTCTACCTTATAGGCATGGCTTTCCGGCATGTCCGGCGCGGCGTCGGCGATGCCGGAGAACACATAGTCATAGACGCGCTGCGTCCGTTCCGGCACCAGTTCCTGCGGCAAGTGGCCGATGACGATGCCCTGCAATTGCCAACGCTCACCATCATCCAACTCACGCGCGCCGGTGATGATGTTCATGAGCGTGGTCTTGCCGCTGCCGTTGCGGCCGACCAGGCAGATTTTGTCGCCCTCTTGAATATTGAAGGACAGATTTTCAAACAGCGTCTTATTGCCAAAGCGAATAGCCGCTTCCTGCACGCTCAACAATAGAGTTGCCGCCACGATGCTTAGCCCGCCTTCGGCCGGTTCTGCACTGCGACGGCGCGAATGACGCGGCCGAAGGTTGTGCCCTGCACCAGGATGGAGAAGATCACCACCACATAGGTCATGGACAAGATGATATCCTTGGCCGGGCCGAAAGGCAGCGACAAGGCCAAGGCAATAGAAATGCCGCCGCGCAGCGCCCCCCAGGTGAGCAGGGTGATGGTGCCGCGCTCAAAAGGCTGCCAGAAACCCAGCAGATGAATGAGACCGGAAACGCTGAGCCAGCGCCCCAGCAGCACGGCGATGACAGCAAAGATACCCAAGCCGGCATCTTGCAACGTGAGCGGAATCACCACCAGCTGCAGCCCCACCAGGATAAACAGCACGGCGTTGAGAATTTCGTCCAACAACTCCCAGAACAGATCCAGGCGGACGCGCGTACGCTCCGACATGATGCGCTCCCGCCCGTGATTGCCGATGATGAGGCCGGCGACGGCGATGGTGACCGGCGCCGAGACATGCAGCGCCTGCGCCAACGCATAACCGCCGGCGACCAGCGCCAGCGTGAGCATCACTTCCACGCGATATTCGTCAATCCGGCGGATCAGCGCATAAGTCCCCCAGCCGGCGGCGATGCCCAGCAAAATGCCGCCCAACACCTCACGCAAAAAGAGCAGGCTGACCGAAGCGGCCGTGACCTCAGTTTCGCTTTGCGCGATGCCGAGCAGCACCATGAACACCACAATGCCGGTGCCGTCATTGAACAGGCTTTCGCCGCCGATCTTGTAATACAGCCGGCGGCTGACCTTGGCCTGCTTGAGGATGCCCAGTACGGCGATGGCGTCCGTGGGGGAAATCAAGGCACCAAACAGCAAAGCATAGATATAGGGCAGCCCCAATCCCAACCAATCCATGATCAGCCAAATCAAACTGCCGGTGATGAAGACGGAGACCACGACGCCGCCCGTGGCCAGCAGCGCAACCGCCCATCGCACCTCCCGCAAAGCGGTGATGTTGATATGCAGCGCGCCGGCGAACAGCAGAAACGAGAGAAGGCCGTTGAGCAGCAACTCGGTGAAGTCAATCTGCCGCAGCATGTCCCGGATCCAATCGGTATTAATGAGACCGGTCTTGCCCAGCGTGAAGGCCACCAGCGACATGCCGAGCGCCAGCGCCATCATCCCTACCGATGCCGGCAATTTGACATAACGGTGGTTGATATAACCCGCCATGGCAGCGAAGGTCAGCAGAATCGCAACAATCTGGAAAGCGGTCATTCTGGCCGGCGAGTTAGGGTTGGATCAAAGCCATAGATAGATGGCAACCGACCGTTCGGCCAAGCCTTTTCTTAAAATAAAACGGGCGCGGCCGCAGGCAACGGCCGCGCCCTTCGTTGGCAAGCAGCCTAAGCTAGGTTCTTGGCCGCGAAATCCCAATTCACCAGATTGTCCAGGAACGCGCCGACCATATCGCCGCGGCGGTTCTGATAATCCAGATAATAAGCATGTTCCCACACATCGCAGGTGAGCAGCGGCTTGGCATTTTCCGTAAGCGGGGTAGCGGCGTTGGCAGTCTTCACTACCTTCAGCTTACCGTTCTCCAGCACCAGCCAGGCCCAGCCTGAACCGAACTGCGCTAGGGCAGTTTTCTTGAATTCTTCCTTGAAGGCGTCCAGGCTGCCAAAATCGGTCTTGATGCGTTCCGCCAATTCGCCCTGCGGCACGCCGCCGCCCTGCGGCTTCATGCTGTTCCAGAAGAAAGTGTGGTTCCACACCTGCGCGGCATTGTTGAAGACGCCGATCTTGCCGTTATCGCCGGCGGTGGCACGAACTATGTCCTCCAGCGTGCGGTCAGCCAGCGGCGTTTCCTTGATCAGACCGTTCAGGTTGGTCACATAGGTCTGGTGATGCTTGCCATGATGGAAGCCCAGCGTTTGCGCCGACATAAAGGGCGCCAACGCGTCCGGCGCATAGGGCAGCGGGGGAAGTTCAAAGGCCATGGCATCATCTCCTGATAAGCAAGCGGCGCTAGTCATACGCTATGCTGGGAAAAGGAGCAAGCCGGCCGCTAACCTAGTTTTGAATCGTCCGGCTTGATCCGCGCACCCATGATGGGAATGTTATTCTGCTGCGGCGAAGGCCCACGCCGTTCAAGATTGAATTCAATATAACGCTCGGCGCCATAGCCTGCCGGCGCTTCCGGCACCGTGCCGGAACGCAACAATTGCAGGGAACTGAGCTGCGGGCCGGGATAAAAGCGGGTGGCGCGCAATTCGCGCGCCGCCAGAATGCCCGCCGCCGTCTCTTCCAACACGTAGTTGGTGCCGCTGACCAGCAAATCGCGCTGGCGCTCTTCGCTCAAACTGCCGCTGAAGCGACGCGACACGAATTCCGATGCATCGCGCCGCACGGCGGCTTCGTAAGGCTGACTAATATCGAGCAAGCCGCGGAGCTGCTCCAGGGTCGGTTCAAAATCACGGTGCGTACGCCAATGATCGAAGGTGATGATGCCTTTTAGGTTACGCGCTTCGGCAAGATTGGGACGCTGGCTGGCAATCCAGTCCTGGCCGGCCTTGCGCGCCTCGCGCTCAGCGTCATCTGGCGGCGTACCATACAATGCGGCGCGGTTGTGGCGATCCAGCGTGTCGGCGAGATCAATATACCAGCCGCGCGGAAAATGCGCGTCCATCCAGCCGGCGGCCGAACGCAGCTTGTCGCCCTTCGTATCTTCCTTGCTCAGGCTGACCCACAGCACACCGATGCTTTCGGGATCTCGATCTTGCCATTTTCTTGGCCGGACACGGTAATCAGTCATATCGCTTTTTTGCAGTGCTTAATGAAGGTTGTGAACAATGAGCCCAAATAAATTCAAACGACTTACGCATCGTGTCGGCAATATTGCCGTTGCGGATGATGACCATCTGCTCCCGCTTGTTGATCAAGGTGGCCACGCGGTCTTTGTATACCACATGCACCTCGTTATTGAAAAACCGCCGCGGCAGGCAGCGATATTCTGTCAACGGGTATAATATGTAACTATTGCCCTCTTCAATCAACGAACGGAACTTGCAGCCCATTTTCCGCAGGCGCAAATCCACTTCAATGACCGCGTCAGAAGACAGCGCGTTGTCAACATACATGAACAAAATCTCGGAAACATCGCCCTGCATGATCATTTCGGCATGTTCAAGCGTTTTGAGGTAGCAATCATCGCCGTTCAGGATGGTGACTGTATCGCGGCGACGCTTCACCCCCTCCTCTTCCGTGAACACGACATCGTGCATGGCGAAGGCACGGATAATCGTCTGGGTGGTCGCCTCCTGCGGGCGGAAGGTGCCATGTTCGATATTCTTAATGGTTTCGGGTGAGATGTTCGCGGCCTTGGCCAGAT
>CAZBSB010000083.1:0-9973 GCA_964494535.1 uncultured Rhodospirillales bacterium | reverse complement strand
GTATCACCCCGATAAAAATCCGGGTGACCAGCAGGTCGAAGCCAAATTCAAGGAAATCAACGAAGCCTACGCCATCTTAAGCGATGACCAGAAGCGCGCTGCCTATGACCGTTTCGGCCATGAAGCCTTCCAGCAGGGCGGCCAGGGCGGCTTTGGCGGTTTCGATTTCGGCGGCGCCGGCTTTGCCGATATTTTCGAGGACATGTTCAGCGAGATTCTGGGCGGCGGGCGTGGTGGCCGCAACACCCAACAATCTGGGCGCGGACGCGATGCGCGGCATGACATCGAAATAACGCTGGAAGAAGCCTTCCTGGGCACGGAGCAAACCGTCACCATCGCCAGCAGCGTCGCCTGCGACGATTGCAAAGGAATCGGCGCCGCCGCCGGCAGCACGCCTTCCGCCTGCGCCGCGTGCAACGGCTATGGCCGCGTGCGTCAGCAGCAAGGCTTCTTCACCATCGAGCGCGTCTGCCCCACCTGCCAAGGTGCCGGCAAGGTTATCAAGCATCCGTGCAAAGGCTGCGGTGGCAACGGCCGGCGCCACAAGGAACGCAAGCTGGCCGTCACTGTGCCGGCGGGCGTGGAGGACGGCACCCGCATCCGTTATGCCGGCGAGGGCGAAGCCGGGCTGCGCGGCGCAACGGCCGGCGACCTTTATGTTTTCGTCGCCATCAAGCCGCATCCGGTGTTCCAGCGCGAAAGCGCCAATCTCTTTTGCCGTATCCCCATCCCCTTCACTACCGCCGCCTTGGGTGGCGAAGTGGAAGTGCCGACGATTGACGGCGGCCGCACCATGCTGGATGTCAAGGCCGGCACCCAATCCGGCCACCAGCAGAAAATGCGTGACCTCGGCATGAGCGTGATGCGCAGCACCCAGCGCGGCGATATGTTCGTCACCCTCGCCGTCGAAACTCCGACGCAACTGACCAAACGTCAAAAAGAACTGCTAGCGGAATTCGCCGCCGAAAGCGCCAAATCCTTCCCCGAAAGCAACAATTTTTGGGACAAAATCAAAGCCTACAGCGGTAGGAAGTGACATGGCGCTCCGCTACAGCTCAGTTTTACCCCCGTGGTGACTTGTAGCAAAATTCCGGCCCAACTGGTTTGGTCGTCATTGTTGTTATTTTTCTTTGTGACCAGTCTTCGTGAGATCACTGCGGGCGACGTGTGGTATCTGCTGCTGGTTGGCAAACAAGTCCTTGCGGAACTTTCTGTTCCCAAGAACGAATTTTTCTTATACAGCGCCGCTGCCGCCCCGCAAATTTTCCCGGGTTGGGGGTTTGGAACTTTGGCCGCAGGCGCCTGGAAGTTTTTTGGCTTGCGGAGCGTGGCATTCGTCCACTCAGCAATGTGGGCCACAACAATCTGTCTGTCGCTCATGGCATGTCGTTTGCGATCAGGACGCAGCGTTTATCAACCGTTTGTTGTTCACGAAGTCACGGGGTGCATGTGCGCAGTCCTGGCTGTGTGGCTCGCGCTGTACAGTCGCATGTCAATTCGTCCCGAGATAACCCTCTATCTTGCTTGGGCTGCTGCGCTCTTCATTTTTGAATATGGCAGATTCAACCGCAAGCAGCATCTGCCTCTGCTCGTCTTTCCAATACTCGTCTGGGCACAAACCTGGCTGCACACCGGCGGCTTCTTGTTGCTTGCCATACCAATTTTCTACTATTTCGATCAGAAAAATTTAGTCAACCCACGGCGCTTGCCTGCGCAGGAAACGCTAAGAGGTGCGTTGCCGTGGATCGCCTCATGTCTTGCCGCGGCACTTTTGCCTATCCTCAATCCCAACGGACTGCTGCAAATCTATGTCCATGGCGCTCTCTTCTTGCAAAACTTTCTTGCGGATATCATGCCGGAATCATTTTCGGAACATTTGCGGTTCATCGACCAGGATTGGCGCTTTGTCTCGACCCAAGACAACCAAGAGTTCCTCCCCGCCTGGAAACTGCCGGCCTTGTTCGCCGTGTATCTGTGCGCCGCGCTGGTTATTTTCCTGGTTTTGACAGTCCTGCCTTTATACGCCTACGACGCCTTCGTCTTACTGCCTGTCGCTGTTCTGGCGATACTGCATGGCAGGTTTCTCGGGCTCTTAGGCATTGCATTGCTGTTTCCGCTTGGAGTGATAGCCTTAAATTTCGCGTCTGCTCCGGCAAAGGCTACGAAGCAGAGCCTGATTTTATCAGCATTGATAATCTTTACCTCTGCCGCGCTAATCATAAACCACGCGCGCCATATGGCCATACCGTCTCAGGAAGCTCCCCTTGCGCCAGAATTTGCAAAAATCAAACAGCACATTCCCAATGGTGGTAATGTCTTCACCACAGAACATTTATCTTCGTTGGCAGTATGGAATTTAGGGCCTGCATACAAGGTGGGCTATGGCAACCACGTCATGATACTGCATGATGAAGCCCTTAAGCACTATCGCACCGTACTCATGGCACACGACGGATGGCAAGCTGAGCTAGACAGATACCAGGTCAATGCCATTATCATGCCTCCGGTTGCTGAAACCAACGACTTCATCCCCCCCCTGCTAAGAAATATTGCCGAAGCTGGAAACTGGGATATCGTATTGAGCGACCGGCAATTGGTAGCGTTTGTGCGCAATCACAGTGCAGAACCGCTCTCAGAGGTTGAGCGCCTCAATAAGGCGGAAAGCTATTGGTTCGCGGCTCTGCATTACCTTGACGGTCTTTCCTCGCAGCAAAAAACGTCACGCATCATGAACCTAAAGGCGGATGTTTTGCAAAATCTGCGTCGTGTTAGGAACATGATCCAAGCCCTGCAATAGCCTTACATTTGTTCGAGTGTTGAGCAAGTTGCACGCAGCTTGCATCCAAGCGTTTGAAGTCACGGCCGGCGCAAGGCTTTGGCCAGACGGACGAGACTGATGAATTCGCTGCGGAGGCCGAAGGCGTCTTGACCCTTGGCGCCATTGGCCAGGGTGATAACATCGTCATAGCTGAAGCTGCCGGTATATTTGCCGCCGCGCAGCAGCTGGCCGAAGCCGGCTACCGCCGCCGCGAAGCGCGCATCGTCAGAAGGCTGGACGGCATCGCAGCGCGTGCCCGGCGCGCACAGGCCGCGCAAATATTGCGCCGTAATGGGCGTGGTGATGAGTTTGCTTGTGTCACTGTCAGGCAGCTTATAGCGGATTTTGAGGAAGCCATATTCGCCGCTGGCGGCTTTGTCAGCGTCCGCCTTGCCGTCCACGATCTTGGATTCCGGCTTGGCGGCATAACGCAGCTCGTCAACCATTTTGCTGTCGCTGTCGGCGGTGGTGATTTCATAGAGCGCCGTCACGTCAGCGCCGGCGCCGACATCGCCGGCGTCCACCTTGTCATTATTGAAATCCTCGCGCTGCAAAGCGCGGGTTTCATAGCCGATCAGGCGGTATTCGCTGACCACAGCAGGGTTGAACTCCACCTGGATTTTCACGTCCTTGGCGATGGTGAAGAGCGTGCCGCCGGCTTCGTCCACCAGCACGCGCCGCGCCTCGTTGAGATTGTCAATATAGGCGGCGGTGCCGTTGCCGTTCTGCGCCAGCTTCTGCATCAGCGCGTCATTGTAATTGCCGGTGCCGAAGCCGAGGACGGAGAGAAACACGCCGCTCTGCCGCTCGCGCTCCACATAGCCTTGCAGTTCTTGCGGGTCAGTGATGCCGACATTGAAGTCGCCGTCCGTCAGCAGCATGACGCGGTTGACGCCTTCCTTGTTGTAATGCGCCTTGGCGAGTTCATAAGCCTGACGGATGCCGGCGGCGCCCGCGGTGCTGCCGCCGGCGCTCATGGTGTCAATGGCGCTCAGGATTTTCTGCTTGTCGCTCGCCGCCGTGGGCTCCAGCACCGTGCCGGCATTGCCGGCATAGGTGACGATAGCGACGCGGTCGGCGGGGCGCAAAGTTTCCACCAACAGCTTCAGCGCGTTCTGCGCCAGCGGCAGGCGGGTGGGTTCGTTCATGGAGCCGGAGGTGTCCACCAAAAACACGAGGTTCGCTGGCGGGCGCTGATCTTTCGGTAGGTCATAGCCCTTGATGCCGATATGTAGCAATTTGGTCTTGGCGTTCCAGGGCGTGGGCATGAGCGTGACGCTGGGCTGGAACGGCGCTTCGCGCGTGTCCGGCACGGCATAGGCGTAATCAAAATAATTGATCAGCTCTTCATAGCGCACGGCATCTTTGGGCGGCAGGCGGCCTTCGTTCAGGCTGCGGCGAATGAAAGCGTAGGACGAGGTGTCCACATCCAGCGAGAAGGTGGAGACCGGCGCTTCGGCAACCTGCAGCACCGGATTGTCCTTTATCGCTTCAAACCGGTCGCGGCCTTCATCGCGGTAATAATGGCGGCTGGCATCGTCATCGGCGCGAACCATTTCCTGCTCCGGCGGCGGCGAGGGTTCGACCGGCCGGGGCAGCGGCGCGACCATGCCGGCGGACGGTGTTGACGGCGCGGCTTTGCGCAGCATTTCCGGCGCAACGCGTTCGGCGGTTTTTGCCTTGGACTCCACCGGTGAAATGCGATCAGCTAACATTTCTTCGTTTTGGTCGCCGGTGAAAGCCCCCACGGTATAGCCGCTCATATCATTGCCGCGCCTGACGGCACCGGAATCCTTCTCAGCCACACGCTGTTTATTGGCTTCCGCCTGCGCTGCGATGAAAGCCGGCGATGCTTTGCCGCCCGGCGCTTCCGTCATGGACGGCGCCATAGCAATACGCGGACGCTCAGTTTCCGGTGCGTTCGAGCCGGTGATTTTATCCACTAGGCTGCCCAGTAGCGAAGGGCTGGCGCGGTTTTCGGACATCTGGCTGATTTGACCCGCGATATCCGCACCTGAAGCAGCGGAATAACCGGCGACAAAGCCGCCACTGCCACGCGGCGTCGTCGCGGCTGCTTGCTCAGCTTTCTTGGCGGGCGCCGCCGCGGGTTCGGCCACACGGTTTTTATTCTGCTCGGCGTCAAGCGGCTGGGCGTTGCTCATAACCTGCGGCAGGGCTTCCGCCAGTTTCAGTTCTTTTTGCTCATTACCCGCCTGCAGCCGGCCGTCTTTGGCGCCGGTCAGCGCGTTATTGTCAGTGCCGGCGCCTATAGCGGCCTGGCGCAGGGCGGCGCTGTGCGTCAGCGCCTGATCGGATGAACCGTGCCAGCTCTGATAACCAATCAGGCCGACGGCGCCGACGACCAGCAGGCTCAAGGTCATCCGCCGAAGGAACGTAGCGCGTTGCATGAAAGACTCCCGGGCTGCGGGCGGCGGCATTGCCGTCCCGTTACCAGAGAGACGATCATCCTGCGGCTTTCCTTGGCCGGCCACAGAGGTTTTTTGGTTGTCGGCCAATTGCGCGGCCTGAATATCGGCAAAAGCGGCCAGGGCGGCCTGCAGCGCCGCCGCCTTAGCCTCGGGGCTGGGCGGCGGCGGAGTGACGGCGGCCAAGGCGGTTTCCGGCGGCAGGATTTTGGGATCAGGCGTGGCCATGCTTTACCTCCGCCTGCGGTTGCTGCTGCAATGCCTGCAGCTGCTTGCGGCCTTCATGGATACGCCAGGAAATGGTGCTTTCCGCGCAGCCTAGCGCGGCGGCCGCCTCGGCATGGCTCATGCCTTCGCCGAACACCAGGATGATGGCGTCACGGAAAGTTTCCGGCAGCTTGTCCACCAGCGCCAGGGTTTGCCGCACCGCCGCCTGCTGTTCTGGGTTGTCATGCCCAGCCACCCATTCCGCATCTTCGAACAAGGGCGTCTCCCGCCCCTGGCGGCGGCTGCGGGCGCGCAGATGGTCGCGGGCGCTATTCAGCACCATCCGGCTTAGCCAGGCGCCGAACGGCGCCTCGAAACGGTAGCTGGTCAGATTATGCGCCAATTTGATACAGACCTCCTGCGCCACATCCTCCGCGTCCTCCCGGCGTCCGGCGCAGCGATAGGCCAGCCGATAAACGCGGTCATAATGTGCCGTGACGAGGCGGGTAAAGGCCGCCGCGTCGCCAAGCATGGCGCGCCGGATGCAGGCTTCCACCGCGATACGGTCTTGGGGGTCGAGCGCAGAAGCCGTCATCAGCCGCCGTTTAGAGAGACGTTGCCAGAGCGCCGAATCTTGGCGTCCCGCAATGAAGGCGACGATATTGGCCATGATGCCGAGATTTGACAAGGGTTTGAGAGCTTCAGCCGGCCGCCGCGCCGTGCCGGCAAATTAATTTCGGCGAGCGCCTGTTTCTGCCTAACTCGTGCTTGACTCACTCGCTTGCCCCCCCTAGGTTGCGCGCGACTTCGGCGGGATTTCCGGCCGGCGGCCAAGGGTGGTAAGTGCTTGACGGGGTTTAACCAATCCGACCAAGAGCGCCTGCGGCAGCTGGACGAAAAAATCGCGGCGCAGACGAACAAGCCGGCAACGGCGGAAGCGTCCGAGCAGCGGTCGAGCCGGGCGGGTTATGAATTGCTCGGCGCGGTGCTGGCGGGCTTGGGTTTGGGTTATCTGGCGGACCAGCAGTTCACTTCAAGTCCAGTCGGCGCGGTGGTTGGGTTGTTCCTGGGGTTCGGCGCCGGCGTGTATAATGCCTGGCGCGCGGGGCAAGGGGTGGAACAGGCGGTGGGGATGCGACCGGTTAAGCCGGACGATACTGCCGGAACAAAGGATATTAAGAAGGACAACTGAAGGAACGGCATGTCGGCATCTCACTCACCGCTCGCTCAGTTTGAAATCAAGCCCATCATCCCGTTGCCCAGCGTGGGCGGGATTGATCTCTCCTTCACCAATTCCGCCCTGTTCATGTTCCTGGCTGTGGGGCTAAGCGCGCTGTTTCTGCTGAAAGGCATGGGGCGCGGCACCATCATTCCCGGACGGATGCAGATGCTGGTGGAGACGATGCATAACGGCATCGCCAATATGGTGGAGCAGACGGCGGGGCATAAATCCAAGCCCTATTTCCCCTTCATCTTCACCTTGTTCATCTTCGTGATGTTCATGAATATGCTGGGATTGATTCCTTATGGCTTCACGGCCACCAGCCATATCATCGTCACTTTCGCGCTGGCCATCGCGGTGTTTCTGGCGGTCACCATCACCGGCTTCGCCAAGCACGGGCTGCATTTCTTTCACCTCTTTGTGCCGGCCGGCGCGCCGATGGTGATGATTCCTTTCTTGTTCGTGGTGGAGATTTTTTCTTTCTGCGTTCGGCCGTTTAGCCTGGCCATCCGTCTCTTCGCCAATATGCTGGCGGGCGGCATTTTGCTGAAAGTCTTTGCCGGCATGGCGGCGGGCATGGCGGTAGCCGGGCTCTATGGCAGCCATGGCGGCGAGCCGAGCTTGCTGCAACTGTTTCTGGCGCCCTTGCCGCTTATCCTCACCATTGCGCTGACGGGCTTCAAGCTCTTTGTCGCCGGGTTGCAGGCCTATATTTTCTCAATTCTCACGGCCGTTTATCTGCATGACGCGCTGGAGATGCACTAACCACCCCCTTTAACCTGAGGAGACGAAGAATGGATAATAACGCATATGCCTTGCTGGGTGCCGGCATCGCCATGATCGGCGCGCTGGGCGCCGGTATCGGCCTTGGTCTGCTGTTCTCGGCCTGGATCAGCGCCGTGGCGCGGAATCCGGCAGCAGCACCGAAATTCAGCACCATCGGTTATATCGGCTTCGCCGCGACCGAATTGGTGCTGCTGCTCTGCTTCGTCATTGCCTTCATGCTCATTCGCTGAACGGGCCGGCATGTCCAAGCACTTGCGGCATGTTCTAGGACTGGTGGGCGGCTTCTGCCTGACCACGCTGCCCGCCTGGGCGGAGTTGGCGGAGCATGTCGCGGCACCTGTAGCCGATACGCGGATGCCGCAATTCCGGCCGGAGCATTTTCCCGGCCAGTTGTTCTGGCTGGCGTTGGCGTTTTGGCTGCTCTATCGGCTCTTGAAGCAGAAGGCGTTGCCAAACATCGCCGCGGTGCAGGCCAACCGGCAGCAGCAGAAAGCGGCGGATTTGTCCGCCGCCGCCGCCGCCAATGACCGCGCCAAGGAGATTCTGGCGGATTATGAAAAATCCGTCGCCATCGCGCGGCAACAGGCGCAGCAGAAACTGGCCGGTATTGTGCAGGCGGCGCAGCAGCAAGCGGCGCAGCAGCAGGCGGCGCAGCAGACCGAGCTGAACGCCAAGCTGGCGACGACGGAGCGCAACATCGCCACCATGAGGTCACAGGCCTTGGCGCAGGTGCAGGATGAAGCCAAGAGCGTGACAGTGGCGATGGTCAAACAATTGCGCGGCGTGGAAGCTGCACCGGCGACGGTGGCTGCCGCCGTCGCCGCGGCGCGTGGCCGGAACTAACGGAGGGGGCGATGCAGACCTTGCTGGAAAACCCCTATCTCTGGACCGGCTTCTCGTTGCTGGTGCTGATCGTCATCGCCCTGAAAAAAGCGCGGGCGCCGGTGCAAGGCTGGCTGGACGGCGAGATTGCGAAGATCAAGTCCGAGTTGGAGCAAGCCAAGCAATTGCGCCAGGAAGCCGAACAATTGCTGCAAAGCTACAAGGCCAAGGAGCAGGAAGCGTTGCGCGATGCCGCCGCGATGGTGGCGCAGGCCGAGCGCGAGGCCGAGCAGCTGCGCGCTGCAGCGATGAAGGAATTGCAGGAAAAACTGGCGCGAGGCGAACAGCAGGCGGCGGAGCGCATCGCGCGCGCGCAAGCGGAAGCCGTGGCGGAAGTGCGGCGCGCGGTGATTGACGTGGCCACGCAAGCCAGCGCGCAATTATTGCGCGAGCAGATGCAGGCTGCGCCAGCCGCCGCCTATCTCGATCGCGTGATCGCCGATTTGCCGAAGCAATTGGCGAAAAAGCACCGGGCGTGAGCGTCTGGCGCCGCAAGGCACTGCAACTTCTGCCGAACTATCGCCCGATTATCGAAGCCGCCGACCGCCCGATGGTGCTATGGATTGATTTATGGACGGAGTTCTGCCGAGTCTGCAAAGATCATCCTGATGACCTGAAATCGCTCAGTGCATTTTTTGATTATGCACGCTGGTGCCTCACGCAAACAAACGGGCACACGCTGTCGGATGTTGGCACCGCCGCGTTCTGCGCATTCTATGAACATTTGCCGGGCAACCCGGTGGCGCGGCAGCACTTGCAAAACTGGATCAGTCTTGAAGAATTCAACAATCTCGAGGGGGCATGGCGTTACTTTCTGGACGACGCGGCCTATGAAGTTTTCAGAGCGGATTTTATGACCAGAGCGCAACGCGAGAATGTGATGCGACCAAGCACAGGCAGGCGCAAACGCTGAGGTTGAGCGCCGCTTTTTGAAAATAAAGCCTTGTTCCTGAAAGTTTTTGACAAAGGACAGCGAATCCAGTAAGCAGTCTTTAATTCCGCTGCGGTATTGTTGGCAAAATATTGCTGCCAACCCCTTTCCCGGCCGGACTATTTTTCAACCACCCCTGCGTTCTGTGCCAGCTATTTTGCTGCGCTTCCACAACCAGGCTTTAGAAGTTTCCTTCCCGCCCACCTAGCCCCCATAGACCGATGAATCTGCGCGAACTGAAAGCCAAGACCCCCGCCGAACTGTTGACCTTCGCGGAGGAACTGCAAATCGAAAATGCGGGCACGCTGCGCAAGCAGGACATGATGTTCGCCATTCTCAAATCGCTGGCGGAAAAAGACCAGGCGATTTATGGCGAGGGTGTCTTGGAAGTGCTGCAGGATGGGTTCGGCTGCCGGGGCCGGATGATATTTATGTCTCGCCCAATCAGGTGCGGAAATTTGGTCTGCGTACCGGCGATACGGTGGAAGGGCAAATCCGGTCGCCGAAAGACGGCGAGCGTTATTTCGCGCTGCTCAAGGTCAACAACATCAACTTCGACGATCCGGACAAAGTCCGGCATCGCATCAATTTCGACAATCTCACGCCGCTCTATCCGAACAATCGGCTGAAGCTGGAAACGCAAGACCCGACGAAGAAGGAATTCACGACGCGAGTGATTGACCTCATCTCGCCGCTCGGCA
>CAZBSB010000082.1:0-9984 GCA_964494535.1 uncultured Rhodospirillales bacterium | reverse complement strand
CATTGATATGGTCATCGCCTCCATCCTGATGTCCATGGGCATGATGATGCTGCCACCGACGCAAATCTCGCTGCCCTTCAAGATCATCTTTTTCGTGCTAGTAGATGGCTGGTATCTGGTCGCAGGCAGCCTGGTGCAAAGTTACGGGACACCCTGAGCATGAGCCAGCCCAGCCTCAGCTTGCCGGAAGTCCATCGCAGCATAGCCGTGCCGCCGGCGGGCAAGGCGCCATGGCGCAAATTTCTGGCCTTTGCCGGGCCTGGCTATCTGGTAGCCGTCGGCTATATGGACCCCGGCAATTGGGCGACCGACATCGCCGGCGGCTCGGCCTTCGGTTATAATCTGCTCTGTGTCATCCTGCTCAGCAACCTGCTGGCGATGCTGCTGCAATCGCTGTGCGCCAAGCTGGGCATCGCCGCCGGCCGCGACCTGGCGCAAATCTGCCGCGAGCGTTATTCCAAACCCGTCAGCATCATGCTGTGGCTGATTTGTGAGTTGGCCATCATCGCCTGCGACCTGGCGGAGATTATCGGCACCGCCATCGCGCTCAATCTGCTGTTCGGTCTGCCACTCACCTTGGGCGTGTGTCTGACAGTGTTTGATGTTTTCCTGGTGTTGGCGCTGCAAAAGCGCGGCTTTCGTTTGTTGGAAGCGTTTATCGTGGGTCTCATCAGCTTCATCGCCGGCTGTTTTGTCTATCAAATCGCGCTGGCGCAGCCGGATTATGGCGCGCTGTTCGGCGGTTTTGTGCCTACGTCGGAACTACTGACCAATCAAGAGATGCTGTATATCGCCATTGGCATCATCGGCGCCACCGTGATGCCGCATAATCTCTATCTCCATTCCGCCATCGTGCAGACGCGCAATTTCGCTGATGACGAGGCCGGCAAACGGGAAGCCTTGCGCTATGCGCGGTTGGACACCATCATCGCGCTCGGCATCGCCTTCTTCGTCAACGCCGCCATCCTCATCGTCGCCGCCGCGGTCTTTCACCAGCAAGGACGGACGGATGTGGCGAGCATCGAAACCGCGCATGAATTGCTCACGCCCATGCTCGGCGCCGGCGCCGCCAGCACGGTGTTCGCGTTGGCGCTGCTGGCTTCTGGCCAAAACTCCGCCGTCACCGCGACGATGGCCGGCCAAGTGGTGATGGAAGGCTTTCTGCAATGGCGGCTGCCGCTATGGCTGCGGCGCATGGTCACGCGGCTAATCGCCATCGTGCCCGCGGCCACCATTGCCGCGCTTTATGGGGCGCAAGGCACGGGACAGTTGTTAATTTTGAGCCAAGTCATCCTCAGCCTGCAATTGCCCTTTGCGGTAATCCCACTGCTACAAGCCACGTCAGACCGCAAATTGATGGGCGACGCCTTCGTCAACCGGCCGTTGACGCGCATGGTCTCCTGGCTCGGCGCCGGGCTGATCATCATGCTTAATATGAAATTATTGTGGGATTTATTTTCGGGCTGATGCCATACGGCACCGCACCAATGCTGCACCGCAAACTTATGCGGAAAGGCTGTTGCGGATGAAGTGTTTCTGCTAAACAACCGGCAGAATTCGCTCTTGCCGCGGCGCCTGTTGGCGCCGCAACCATCTAGCCAAGGAACTATTATGGCGCGCTCCACTGTTGCTAAGCCTTCCATCAGCAAAGACCCTAAGACAGATACCAGCGCCGCCGCGCGCAACTTCGCCAGCCGGCTGTTCCGTGACGCCGATATCAAAGAAGACGCCGACCTGACCGCGCCGCGCCGCGCCGCCATCGCCGAGGGCTTTTGGCAATTCATGCAGCAGCGCAAGCCGCGCCAGGTGCTGGTGCGCGTTTTCAACCCCACGGAAGCGGAACATGGCTGGAAGGCCAATTGCACCGTGGTTGAGGTGGTGCTGGAAGACAGCCCCTTCATCGTTGACTCGACCATGGGCGCCATCAACCATTTCGGCCTGGCCGTGCATCGCGTCATTCATCCCATCCTGCGGGTGCGGCGCGATGGCGGCGGCAAGTTGGAAGATATTTTAAGCCAGGGCGCCACCGACGGCGTGGCTGAATCCTGTACCCATTTGCAGTGCGATGAGATTCGCGACCCGCAGCGACTGAAGGCGCTGGCCGAACATCTGCACAAAGTCTATGCCGATGTGCGCGCCGCCGTGACCGATTGGCAACCCATGCTCGCGCGTATCGAAGACGTCGTGGACGAAATTGCCGGCGTGCCGGAGCAGCACGCTGAAGACAGCGCCGAAGGCCGGCGCTTCCTGCACTGGCTGCGCGACAACCACTTTACCTTCCTGGGCTATCGCACCATTGATCTCAAGCAGCCGAAGCATGGGCTGGAACTCGTCATCACGCCCGGCAGCGGCCTTGGCATCCTGCGACAAGATGATGTTTTCGTCTTCAACAATCTGCGCGATCTGGCGGCGCAGCCGCCGGAGGTGCAGAACTTCATGCAGGAGCCCCGGCTGCTGCTCATCACCAAAACCAATCTGCGCGCCACGGTGCATCGCGCTATCCCCATGGATGCGATCTTCATTAAACGCTTCGACGCCAAGGGCCGCATGGTTGGCGAGCATTTGTTCGTCGGCCTGTTCACCTCGTTCTCATATTCGCGCAGCCCGCGTGAAATTCCGCTGCTGCGACAGAAGGTTGATCTGGTGCTGGCGCGCGCCGGCTGCGATCCGGTCAGCCATGACGGCAAGGCCATGCTGCATATTCTGGACAATTATCCTCGCGACGACATGTTCCAGATCAGCGAAACGGAATTGCTGGCGCACACCCGCGGCATCCTGCGCCTGCAGGAGCGGCAGCGGCTGGCGCTGTTTCTGCGCAGCGATCCGTTTGGGCGTTTCGTCAACGCGCTGATTTATGTGCCGCGCGACCAGTATGATTCCACGCTCCGCAAGAAATTCTGTCAGGTGCTGGAGGCGACTTTTGCCGGCCGCACCAGCAATTTCGACGTGCGGATGGACAATGGCCCGCTGGCGCGGATTCAAATCACCGTCGCCACCACGCCGGGTCATGCGCCGAAGATTGATACGGAAGCGCTGGAGCAGGAGTTGCGCGATATCGCCCGACCATGGAGCGACCGGCTGCGCGATGAATTGCACGCGCAGCATGGCGACCAGCAAGGCCGCGCGCTGGCGGAACGCTATCACGCCGCTTTTGCAGTGGACTACCGCGAGGCGACGCAGCCGGCGCAGGCCGTGCGCGACATTGCCGTGATTGAAGCCATGGGCAGCGACAGCATGGGCGTTTGCCTCTCACGCCTGGACGATGAGCCAGGTAACGCGCTGCGCTTGCGCATCTATCACCGCCAGGAATCGCTGGCGCTGTCGCAGCTGCTGCCGGTCATCGAAAATCTTGGCTTGTTTGTCTCGACCCAGAACGGGCCTTATGTGGTGACGCCGCATGGCGACAGCCAGATCATCTGGCTTTATGACATCATCGGCACGCCACGCTGGCCGCTGCAGCAGGACTTCGCCGCCATCAAACCGCTGGTGGAAGAGACCTTCCGCCAGGTTTGGGCTAACCGGATGCCGAATGACGGCTTCAACCAACTCGTGCTGAGCGCCGCGCTACCCTGCCGCAGCGTCAATGTGCTGCGCACGCTGGCGAAATACGCGCACCAGATCAAGGCGCCGCAAAGCCGCGAGGCGATGATCGGCGCGCTGGTCAAGCATACGCGCCTCACGCAGATCGTCATGGAGCTATTCACTTGGCGTCATGATCCGGCGCTGCAGCGCGAGGCGGGCAAGAAAACTGCCGCGCTGCAGGATGAGATGCAGGCTTTACTCGCCCAGGTACCCAACCTGGACGAAGACCGGATGCTGCGTCGCTTCGCCAATCTCGTGCAAGCCTCACTGCGCACCAATTTTTATCAGCTGTGCAAGGGCGGCCAGCCGAAGGATTATCTCTCCATTAAATTCGACTGCGCCAAAATCGAAGGCCTGCCCCTGCCTCGGCCAGTTTATGAAATCTTCGTGGTCAGCCCGCGGGTTGAAGCCGTGCATCTGCGCGGCGGCAAGGTGGCGCGCGGCGGCATTCGCTGGTCAGACCGGCATGATGATTTCCGCACCGAAATTCTGGGCTTGATGAAGGCGCAGATGGTGAAGAACAGCGTCATCGTGCCCGTAGGCGCCAAGGGCGGCTTCATCGTGAAGCAGCCGGACGCGCAAAACCCGGTGGCTGAGGCCATTGCCTGCTATCAGACCATGATGCGCGGCCTGCTGGACATCACCGACAATCAGCAGAACGGCAAAATTGTCCCGCCCGCCAATGTGGTGCGCCATGACGGCGACGATGCTTATCTGGTTGTCGCGGCCGACAAAGGCACCGCGAAATTTTCTGATATCGCCAACGGCGTTTCCGCCGAATACGGTTTCTGGCTGGGCGACGCCTTCGCTTCCGGCGGCTCGGCGGGCTATGACCACAAGCATATGGGCATCACGGCGCGCGGCGCGTGGGAAGCCATCAAGCGCCATTTCCGCGAGATGGGCAAAGACATCCAGCAGGAAGATTTTACCTGCATCGGCGTGGGCGACATGTCCGGCGACGTATTCGGCAACGGCATGTTGCTCTCGCCGCATATCCGCCTGCTTGGCGCCTTCGACCACCGGCACATCTTCTGCGATCCGAACCCCGATGCGGCCAAAAGTTTTGCCGAACGGCAGCGCCTGTTCAACCTGCCCACCAGCAGTTGGGCGGACTATGACGCCAAACTCATCGCCAAGGGCGGCGGCGTCTTTGCCCGCAGCTTGAAAACCATCACCATCACGCCGGCCATGAAAGCCGCTTATGGCATTGCCGCTGACACGCTCACGCCCGCCGAACTGATGCAGGCGATGCTGAAGGCGCAGGTGGAGCTGCTCTATTTCGGCGGCATCGGCACTTATGTCAAAGCCGTGAACGAACGCGACAGCGAAGTGGGCGACCGCGCCAACGACGCACTGCGCGTGGATGGCGCCGCCTTGCGCGCCAAGGTGATTGGCGAAGGCGCCAATCTGGCCATGACGCAGCGCGCCCGCGTTGAATATGCCTTGAACGGCGGCCGCATCAATACGGACGCGATTGACAATTCCGCCGGCGTGGATACTTCTGACCACGAAGTGAATATCAAAATTGCGCTCAACAAGGCAGTGCTGGACGGCAAGCTGGACACGGCGGCGCGCAACAAGCTGCTGAGCAGCATGACCGACGACGTCGCCGACTTGGTGCTGCGCGACAATTATATGCAGACCCAGGCGCTGTCGCTGACCGAAGCCTCGGCCACGGATTTGCTGAGCAACCATGCCCGCGTATTGCGGATGCTGGAGCGCAGCGGCCTGCTCAATCGTGGCGTGGAATTCCTGCCGGATGATGATGCCCTGGCTGAGCGGCAGCGCCTGGGTCGCGGCCTCACCCGCCCGGAACTCGCGGTGCTGATGGCCTATGCCAAAATCTGGCTCTACCAGCAATTGCTGTCTACTGATCTGCCGGATGATGGCTTCGTCAGCGCCGAATTGTTGCACTATTTCCCGCCGCGCATGCGCGAGAAATATCTGCCCTATGTCGAGAAGCACCAGCTGCGGCGCGAAATCATCGCCACCGCGGTGACCAACAGCCTTATCAACCATGCTGGCATACACTTCGTCATGCGCATGACCGAGCGTACTGGTCATGACGCCGCCGATGTGACGCGCGCCTACCTGCTGACGCGGGAAGCGTACGGCCTGCTTGATCTGTGGCGCGATATTCGCCATCTCGACAACAAAATCCCCGCCGCCAATCAGACAGCGATGCGCACCGCCATCAATCTGCATGTCCTGCGCCGCTGCGTGCCGTGGTTCCTGGCCGAGCATGGCGCCGACATTCAGCTGGAAAAGCATATCAAGCAATATCGCGCCGGCGTTGAGGCACTGAGCAGCTGGCTAAAGCGCCACGGCGCCAGCCTGCTGGACAGCACACAGCAGGCCGCGCTGCGCGAGGCCAATGCCCAGGGCGTGCCGGCTGAACTGGCATCGCGCATCGCGCTGCTGCCCTATCTAGCCGCGGCGCCGGACTTGCAAGCCCTGGCGCTGCAAACTCGCGCTGAGCTGGCGGATGTGGCCGAAATTTATTTCCGGCTGGAGCAGCAATGCGGCTTTGCGTGGCTGCGCGCCCGCGTGCAAATGCTGCCCACACCCACCGCCTGGCAGCGCGATGCCGCCGTGGAACTCACCGTGGAAGCCTATGCCGTGCAGCGACGCCTGACGGCCGCCGTGCTGAAGCACAAAGGCAAGAACGGCGCCCGCTATGATGCCTGGAGCCAGCAAATGGCCGACAAATTGCGCGGCATAGACCTGATGCAGCAGGAACTGCGCGCCGCGGCAGCACCCGACCTGGCGATGCTGACCGTGGCCGTCAAACAGCTGGCGGCGCTTGGCGGCTAAAGCACTGGCTTTGACTGTTGCCGGATGCCGTTATGGTGCTTAGAACTCGAGCCGCAGGGTGATTCCTTAGCTGCAAGCCATCCCATGCCTCGGCTTCAAGTTCTCGTCTCTTGCCGCAGGCACAGTTCCGTGTTAGCTTCTCGCCACCCCTCATCCTCACCCAGGAGTTCGGCCATGGCGATTATCTACGGCGGCCCAATTGTCACCGGCACCGAGGAAGCCGACACGCTGTATGGCATCACCGGCAACGATACACTAGATGGCTTAGGTGGTGACGATATCCTTTACGGCGATACCGAAGGCTCCCCGGTCGGCAATGACACACTTTCTGGCGGCACTGGCAGCGATACATTGTATGGTGGCGATGGAATTGACTGGTTTTGGCTTACAGATGCTGCCGACCAAGTTTTTGGTGGCGATGGTGACGATAGAATAGCTGTTATTGGAAATGTTGGGAGTCTAGCTGGCCTGGTTATTGACGGTGGCACGGGATTTAATTCTCTGGCATTCACCACAGGCACAGGCTCGTCTGGCACTACGCAGGTGGTTTATGATCTCACACAGCTGAACTACAGTAATATACAATCGCTTATGTGCGTTGGGTCTGATGCCGCCGTGCGTCTTACAGCAGCACAGTTTAATGGCTTTGCCAGCGTTGGCGTGCTATTCAATGCCACCCTGTTCGCCGCTTCTGGTGGCGTATTTGATGGCACTGGAAAGTTTGTTGAAAAATTCAAAGCATCACCATTTGGCAATACTTTTATTGACGATTCACCAAGTGGAGCAATTGTAATACTTACTGGCGATGCCGGTAATGACGTTTTCTATTGCGGTGGAGCAAGAGGCTATATCGCTTATGGCATGGGCGGTTCTGATCGTTTGTATGGTGGAATCAGCCAGAATGAATTTTATGGCGGGGATGGCGCGGACCAATTAGTAGGCAATTATGACCGAGATTATTTAGATGGCGGCGCGGGGGTTGACCAACTGACGGGCGGGTTGAGTGCGGATGTGTTCAAATTCTCTGCGCTGACGGATAGTGTGCATACCACTGGGCAGATGGATCGCATCGCGGATTTTGTGGTGGGGCAGGACAAGATTGACCTCACCGGCCTGGGCTTCACCGGCGTCACCACCGGCACGCCGGCGGCGGGGCAGCTGAAGGTCAGTTACAATTCATATTACAACCACACCTATGTGCGCGATCTCGGCGGCTCTGGCTTTGGGTTATACCTCACCGGCAATCATCTCGGGCTGACGAACAGCGATTTTCTCGGGCTGGTAAGCGCCAACGCCACTATCACCGGCACCTCTGGCGCCAACCTGTTGCAAGGCGGTGCAGCAAATGAGGTCATTCTTGGCCTGGGCGGCGGCGATCAACTGTTCGGCAATGGTGGCGCCGACACCCTGGACGGCGGCGCCGGCGTTGACCAGCTGACCGGCGGGCTGGATGCGGATTTGTTCAAGTTCAGCGCCTTGACGGACAGCGTGTTCACCACCGGACAGATGGATCGCATCGCGGATTTCGTGGTGGGGACAGACAAGATTGACCTCACCGGCCTGGGCTTCACCGGCGTCACCACCGGCACGCCCACGGCGGGGCAGCTGAAGGTCAGCTACAATTCATATTACAACCATACTTATGTCCGCGACCTGACCAACGGCACCGGCTTCGGCCTCTACCTCACCGGCAACTATACCGGCCTCAGCAATAGCGATTTCGTCGGTCTGGACAGCGCCGTCAACAGCCTCATCAACGCCATGGCCAGCTTCGCGCCCGAACCAGCCGGCAACAGCAGCAAGATTGAAGAGCTGCAGCGGCCGCAGCTCTTTGCTGATTTAGCCAACGGGGGTTAGGGCGCGCAACTTATCGGCGGAATCTGGCCGTCGCGGCTCCAGATGTTTTTGTCCCACACGATGCGGGTTGCCGTGCCGGCAGCGGCGGGGAATGCAGCGCACACCAACTTTTCCCACAAAGGCATGATTTTTTTTGAACGGTCAAAACGGTCGGTCAAATCCTGGCGCTGACGCTGCTGCTCAGCAGCATAGCGTTTTTGCTCGTCGGGATTGTTGCGGTCGCGGTTGTTGGCCTTGAACCAGTCAAACCTCGCGGCATCTTCCGCCATCGCGGCCTCAACGCTTTCGCGACCGAACAAATCATCATCCAGCAAATCATATAATTGCACCAAATGCGGCTGCAGCGCCGCGCCGAAGGCTGGCAAGGTTTCAAGCAACAAGGTTTTGGTTGACTCCTGGTGCTGGCCACGACGCAGCAGTTCAACCAGTACAGGCACGATTTTGTCCGCCGCTTCCGGGTGCTGCTTGACTAAATGCAAAGCGGCGATTTCTTCAGCGTTCAAGTCTCGCCAACTGCCCGCACCGCTGAGCAGCGCCAATGTCAGCGAGAGATCATCACCGGCCTTGGTCTCGCCACCCAGCTGCATGAGCAAACCCGCAATAGCGGCTTTCTTTTCCGGATGTTTGGCCGCCGCCATGATGTCCTGCAGCCGCGGGCGCAAGGCTTGCACCTCCGCTTGCAGCGCCGGATCCGCCGCATATTCCGCCAGCCGCTCCGTGATGTTGCGGACACCAATCCATTCGGCGGCCGCCAGCCTGTCCATCAAGTTAGGGAGCGCGCGCTTGTCCGGCTTGGCCGGCACCAGGCTCACGCTGGTTTGGCGCAGCATGGCCAGCGGGTTCACCGGCTTGATGCCGCAGACATAATCGCCCTGCTCGCCCGTATCGCAACAGGCATAATTTCTTGTGACCGCCAGAGTCTCTTCAGCAGGCAGCGCGCAAATAAAATCATAAGTGGTATAGGCCAGATATTCCTTGCCGTCGTCCGTCTCTCGCACCTTGAGCAGGCAGCCGCTCACCACGCCGTCATTGACATGCCGCGCCGACCAGTGGTCAAGCACTTGAACGCTCGGCGTTGTCTTGCCGTCACTGATGAAAGCGCAACTGGCAGTGGCCGACACCGGCCACAGGGCGGCAAACAATGCCAGCGATGTGCACCGTATTCTCATTTTGCCTCCTGACCGGCGGTGCAGGCGATGGTAACAGGTTTGCCCGTGGCATTCATTTGGTTACCATCTGGCACATAAACATAGTTGTGCGGAATGCTGTTGCCCTTTGCGCCGCAAATGCTGGCCGCGAATTTCTGCAGCGTCGCCGCCACCTCCGCTTCGGTGGCGTTGTCCCACACAGTCAGGCTGCTGGCCGATTGCGCTTCACTCTCCCGCTGCTGCTGCCACACTTTCTGCAACTTGCCATAGGCTTGCACCAGTGCATCGGTTTCCGCAGCCGTGCGGCGTGCGCCATAACCGTCAGCCACATTCAGCGCCGCTTCGATCACGCGGGGCGCGTGGCTGAAGGATTCGTGCAGCAACGGCGCCAGCCGGATAACTGCCTGGCTTGATTGCGACTCTGGCAAGCCCCGCAGCTGCTCTAAATGGCGGATGGCTTCAGTCTCACGCGCCAATCGCCATTTGGGATAGGGCTGCACCAAATCGCTCTCTTTCAGCAAATCGAGAATAAAATCGGCATAACGTTGTTTTGCCGCCTCGAACTTCAAAAGCAAACGCGCCA
>CAZBSB010000081.1:0-9984 GCA_964494535.1 uncultured Rhodospirillales bacterium | reverse complement strand
GGGGCCGATGGTCACCTGCGTACCAGGGAACAAAGACTGCACCGCTTCCGCCATCACATGCGCGCAATCGTGGCGCAGCAACTCCAGCGCCTCGGCGGATTTGCGGGTGATGATCTCCACCTTGGCGTCGCGGGTAATCGGTCGGTTCAGGTCATACAGCGCTCCGTCCAGCTTGACGGCTAGAGCGGCCTTGGCCAGGCCGGCGCCGATGCTGGCAGCGAGTTCTGCGCCAGTCGCGTCATGCGGAAAGGATTTTACGGAACCGTCAGGCAGCGTGAGTTGTCGGGACATGATGGGCATCTTGTTATGAAACAGGGACGCAACCATAATGCATCAGGGCGGCAATGTAACCCGCTTTGTGGGCAATGGTTTCAGGCTGCCGCTTCGGCGTCGGTCGCGACTTCGACCTTGCCCAGCATCAGGTCAAGCCAGGCGTCATAGGGAAAATTTTCCATCACCCAGGCGCGGGCGCGCTGGCCGTGTTGCTGGCGGGTTTTTTCGCCCAGACCCAGGATTTCCAGCATGGCGTCATGCAGGGCTTGGGCGTCGGCCGCCGGAAAAACCCAGGCGGAATGGCCGGGCGCCAGCAATTCCAGATTGGCGCCGGCATCGCTGGCCAGCACCGGCCGCCCCATCGCTTGCGCCGCCAGCAGCACGGGGTTGGCGCCGGCGGCATCGCGGTTGGCGGCGACCACCGCTTGCGCCAGCCACAGCGCCGCCGGCAAATCCGGGCAGCTGTCCGCGAACAGCACCTGACCGGCCAGCCCGTAATGATGCGTCGCGTCCAGCAATTTCTGCCGGTATTCCGGCACGGCTTCACGCCCCAAGATGACGGCATAGGCATCGCGCCGGCCGCTCTGCGCCATGGCGTGCAGCAGCGAAATCTGCCCGCCGTCCGGCCGCAGATCGCCGGTGTGCAGAAACAGCGCGGCGTTTTCCGGCACGCGCCAATTGCTGGCCAGTTTGAGGGCGCGATCTGGCTTCATCAAAGTCGGGTCAAAATGGCGCGGGTCAACCGCCGGCAGCAGCAACTGAACCTGGTCATCGTTCAGGCCGAAATCCTGGCGCGTCTGTCGCGCCACGCTGGCGCTGGTGGCGATGATGGCGCCGTCCTGCGCCAGAAAATCCTGCAGCAGTTTTTGCGCGCCGCGGCGCAGCAACAGCGGCTGGTCAAGTAACAAGCGATGCCGGCGCATCACCGGGTGGTTATGGCGCAGAAAGCGCCAGTCGGCCAGGTCGCGGAACCAGATATCCATCGGCTGAATATGGTTAATCAGGTCGGTGATGGCGCGGCGTTTGTGCCATTGCTGCAACAGACTGGCGCTGGCCGGGAGAGGGGTATGGGCGATGCCGCAGCGCGAAAAGTCGTTTACCATGGTGCCGGAAGGTGCGGCAATCACGGCCTTGCCGCCGTTCCGGTGCCATGCTGCGGCGCAATCAAGCCACAAACGGTTCTCCAACCGGGTGTCCAGGTCACCCGGCAATAAGAGGAGCGGCGTGTCATTAGTTGCTCGAATCATCGGAATTTCATGGTCATACTCACGAGGCTAGAGCGGTTTTGCTGATTCTTCGAGCAAAATAATGCATCCGGCGCAAGCATGATGAATGAGAGCAGCATGGTCGGTAAAGTCAAGAGTGTCGGCGCGCCGGCAAGCAGTAAGACGGCGCTGGAAAAACTGGGTGGTCTGCTGGTGCGGCAGCCGGACATCATGGTGCCGTCCCGGCGCATCTTGACGCCACAAGGCGAAGAGCGGCTTGATGCTGGCGGCAGCATCGCGCGCTGGCAATTGCCCGGGCGCGGCATTGTGCAATATTCCATTTTTCTTGGCATCAACAGCACCGTGGCGAAAGACGGGGTGCCGATCGCGCAGGCCTTTGCCGCCTTGCCGGACAATCAGCGGCCGACGGTGAATTTTTTCGATTATCGGGGCTTTGGCGAATCCAAAGGCATCAGCCTGCCGGAGTTGCGCTTCGGGCAAATGCGCGCCGATGCGCGGGCGGCGCTGGACGCGACCACGGCGCCGCAGGTCATCATCGGCATTTCCATGGGTGGCGCCTTAGCCATTCTGCGGGCGCAGAAGGAATATGAGCAAAACGGGCGTTATCATGGGCCGCGCAAGGCGCTGGCCGTCGTCGCGGTTAACCCCGCTTGGAATTTCACCGAACTCGAGGGTATCGAGAAAAAAAGCCGTTTGATGATGCAGAGCCTGATGCGCGATCAGCCCAACGCCAGCGGCTTGTCGCGGGACATCACCATGGCCTTCTTAAGCGAAGCTCGCAATCATCTGCTGCGGGAAACGCAGTCGCCGCACGGCATCGTGCAGCCGGTCATCGGCAGCCCCATTCTGGTCATTCAAGGGGGGCGCGACCATTTGATTCCGACTGACCATTCTGAGCGCCTAGTGCGTAATTTGGCGGCGCCCGCGAAACTGTATTTGCCGTTGGCGGATTTGGAGCATCATCCTTCCAGCGATGCCATTAAAAACCTGGTCAATGGCACGGTGAATGTCAATGGTCGCGCGGTGTCGCCGGCGCAGTGGCTGCAGGAAAGTCTGCGGCCGGATCGTGGCTGGATCATTCGTCATCATGTTGTGCCGAAGGTCGCGCCCGGGGTGCAGCAGGCCAGCGCGCAAACCGCCAGTAGTCTGTGGCAGCTGGCGGCAAAGGCCGTCACGGCGGCCAAAGACGGCATCGTGCGCGCCGCGCAGTCAGAGACAGCGCAAAGGCTGCGCCGGCAAGTGGCGGAGCGCTGGGATGCAGCGATGCAAAATGCCGCCCACACTTTGTTGCCGCCGCGACCCGGTGCTGCGAATGATGATTTTGCTCAGCCGCCTCGGCCTGGCGCACCATTGTCGGGCGGAGTCCAGCAGCGCAAGGCGTTGGATTAAACGTCATGCTCAATCCGCAAACCGCTCTACCATATGGCGCGCCGGCCGCGACGGTAATCGTGCCCGGCCGCGCGCCCTGGCTCATTCTGGTGCCGGGTATGGAGCAGCCGACGGCGCGCAATCTTGGCTTGACGCATTTTTTGCAGGATGTCTGTGTCCGATCTGGCCACGGGTTCGCCAGTTTTCAATCCGCCAAGCCGGAATATTATGATGATACGGCTCATAGCATGGCCGCCGGTACGCTGTTGCGCCAAGCTGTGGCGGCCTACGGAAGGCGGGACGAAAAGTTGGTCGCCATCGTGGCCGCCGCGCCGCGGGAACGCGTGGTAGCGCAGCGTATGGCCAGTCAGGCCAAAGGACTGCCAGGCGTGAGCGTGGCGCCCGTGATTTTTGCGCCGCAGGTGTTTGACAGCTTGCCAGCGCGCGTGGCCTTTGCCAAAACGCTGGCACAGACGGCCACCAGCTTGCGGAACCAGCGCTTTGCCCAATTATCTCGCCCATAACAACCGTCGTCTCGCTTATGAAAGCCAAGCCGGCGCCGCGCCGGGCGTGATGTTTCTCGGCGGCTATTTCTCGGATATGACCGGTACCAAGGCGCAGTATCTGGCCGCGCAATGCGCCGCGACAGGGCGCGCTTTTCTGCGCTTCGATTACAGTGGACACGGCCAGTCGGAGGGGCGCTTTCGCGACGGCTGCATCGGCGATTGGTATGACGACGGGCTGGCGATGTTCGATCACGCCACGCAAGGCAAGCAAATCCTGATCGGCTCCTCCATGGGCGGCTGGCTCGCGCTGAAGCTGGCGCTGGCGCGCCCACAACGTGTTCATGCCGTCATCGGCATCGCGGCGGCGCTGGACTTCACCGAAGATTTGGTGTGGGCGCGCCTATCGCCGGCGGCGCGCGCGCAGTTGGAGGCCGAGGGTTATATTCTGGGCGAGGGGCAGGACGCGCTGATTTATACGCACAAGCTGATTGTGGAAGCGCGGCAGCATCTGCTATTGCGCGCGCCCATAGCGCTGTCTTGTCCGCTGCATCTCTTGCAAGGCAAGCAGGATGACGCCGTGCCGTGGCAGACGGCGGAGCAAATCGCGGCGCAGGTAAGGGGCGACGGTGCAGCTATCACCTTCGTGCCGGATGGCGACCACCGGCTCAGTCGGCCGCAGGATTTGGACTTGTTGTGGCAGACGGTGCAACGGTTGGTTTGACGCTCACTCGATGTGATAGCGCTGCACTTTGAAGCCGATGACGACCAAGATGATGCCGATCATCAGCCCGACCAGACTGGCCGGCAGATTGACGACAAAAGTCGCGACAGTCTTTTGCAGAGAAACCGGCGCGTCGTTGATATAGGCAATCGTCTTGCCCCAAAAATCCGGCGTCCAACTGTGGATGACATCCAGGATTTTGGTGATCTTGAAGGTCTTGGCGTTTTCCAGAAAAGCGTCGTTGAGGTAGCGCGAGACATCGGCGCCCAGCAGCACCATGCTGGCCATGCATAAAAACACGCCGATAAAACCAACTATCAACATCGTGACACCCCGCACCGCGATGCGCCATTACAAGCGCATGTCGGGAATCTGTCAATAGTTTCAGGGGTTTTCCTTGCCAGGTTCATCCAGCGTCAAATCGAAGGTCACACTACCCGGCGCGCCGGGCTGGAGCGCGTTTTTACCATCTTGAACAATGGTCAAAGCGTCCGGCCGGTTGCTGCTGAGCCATAGACCCGGCCGATCCGGCACTTGATAGGTGTCACCGGGCTGCAACATGCGGCTGAAGATGAGGCGTTGCTGGGCGTTGCGGATGGTGACGCGCGCGGTTGCCGTGGTGTGAATCACCCGCCGCGTCGGCCGGCTGATGTCGCCAAAACGGCGGCCGGTGGGCGCTGCGACCGGCAATTCACTGGCCGGCTGCGCAGCGGTTGGGGGCGGTGGCGTGATGGGCGCTGCCGAGGCGGCCACAGCGGCCGGCGCCGCGGTTACTACGGCCGGTTGGGGCAGCGCTGCCGGTTGTGGCCGCGCCATTTTAAGCGGCTCAATAGCAAGCAGCACCAGCGGCGCCAAAACTGGCGTGGTGGCAGCCGTTTGCGCCGGCGCTGGCGCGATGGGACGCGGTTGCGGCCGATAGATGCTGCTCGCGCGGGGCGGTTCCGGCGGCGGCAGGGGCACGGCGGTGGGGCGGTTGAGTTGCTGCCACAACGTATAAATCAGCAGCGCAGCCAACAGGGCGCCCAGAATAATCGGCCAGGGCGGCGAATGTGCTTCCGTCAGCGGTTGCGGCATGGAGAGCTGCGGCGTGAGCTTGTCCAGCATTTCCTGGCGGTAGGCTTCGCGCAATGCCAGCCCGTCCAGCCCCAGATAAGCGGCATAATTTTGCAAAAAGCCCAGCGCGTAAGTGAGCGGTGGCAATTGGTCGTGCTGCTCTTGTTCGAAGGCGAAGAGATATTCCGGTTTGACGCGCAGATAATCGGCGATGGCGCCGATGCTTTCGTCGCGCTGCACGCGGGCGCGGCGCAATTGCGCGCCGACGGTCAGCGGCGCGTCGCCGTCACCGCCCTGCGGTGCCTGCATGGTTTGAAAATTCCTAACGCCCAACTCTGCCTCACTGCTTTGCCCTATCGTATCCGCTCCGGCGGCGCGGGGGAAGCCGGCAAATGCCGGCAGGAACCCCTTGCCGCGCCAGTGGTGGAGCGCTATACTAACTATAGAGCGATAGACGCTCGAGCCTCAAACATAGGGAGCCTATGTTGACCAAACAATATGACGCCGTCGTGGCGATCGGGCGCTTTCAGCCGCCCCATCTTTCCCATCTTGCCCTCATCAAGCAGGCGCTGGCGCAGGCGCGGCAGCGGGTGATTGTGTGCATCGGCTCGGCCAACCAGCCACGCACGGTGAAGAACCCGTTTACCTTCCAGGAACGGGCGGAACTCCTGGCCGCCGCGCTGCCCGAAGCCGACCGGGGCAAGCTGGTCTGCGTGCCGCTCGAGGACAATATTTATAACGACCAGGTCTGGGTGCTGGCGGTGCAGCAGGCGGTGGCGAAGCTGGCCGGCAGCGGTTCCATCGCTATCATCGGTCATGTCAAGGACAGCAGCAGCTATTACCTCAAGATGTTCCCGCAATGGGACTTCATTGACTTCGGTTATCTCAACAGTTTGCACGCCAAGGAAATCCGCGACCTCTATTTCCGGCCGGACTCGACGCTGGACTATCTGGCCGGCGTGGTGCCGGTGCCGGTGCTGGATTTCCTGCGCCGGTTCAAGGAAACGGAGCCATACCGGCAAATCTGCCGCGAGAAGGAGTTCATCGGCAAATACAAGCAGCAATTCGCGCAACTGCCCTATCCGCCGGTGTTCGTGACGACGGACGCCGTGGTCATCCAAAGCGGGCATGTGTTGCTGATACGCCGGCGCGCCGAGCCGGGGAAAGGGCTGCTGGCCTTTCCCGGCGGCTTTGTCGACGCCGTGCAAGACCGCAGCGTGGAAGACGGGATGCTGCGCGAATTGCAGGAGGAAACCGGCATCAAGGTGCCTGAGAAAGTGCTGCGCGGCAATATCAAGGCCAGTAAGGTGTTCGACGCCATTGACCGTTCGGCGCGCGGCCGCACCATCACGCACGCCTTCAAGATCGTGCTGAGCGAAGACGGCGCAGGGCTGCCGAAACTGCGCGCGGCGTCAGACGCCGCCAAGGCGAGCTGGCACCCCATCGGCGCTCTGCAGCGCGACCAATTCTTCGAGGATCATTGGGATATTCTGCAATATTTCCTCGGAGTCTAGCTGGCAGCTCACTGCCCGCGGCGGGCGATAGACGCACACCGCGCCACCCACGATGATAAAGGAGCTTTATCATGAATATGCACAATCTGCTGCTGAACACGGACTCCTACAAACTCTCGCACCATGTGCAATATCCGCCGGGCACGGAGCGGGTATATTCCTATATCGAAAGCCGCGGCGGGCGCTATGACCGCACTTTGTTTTTCGGGCTGCAGGCGTTCCTGCGGGAATATCTGAGCAAGCCGATCACCCGCGACAATATCGAATTTGCCGCCGCCTTCGCCGCCAAGCATGGCGAGCCGTTCAACCGCGCCGGCTGGGAATATATCCTGGATAAGCATGACGGCTTCCTGCCCGTCAGCATCCGCGCCGTGCCGGAAGGGACGGTGCTGCCCACGCAGCATGTGCTGGTGACGGTGGAGAACACGGACCCGCACTGTTTCTGGTTGACCTCGTTCCTGGAAACCGCGCTGCTGCGTGCGGTGTGGTATCCCACCACCGTGGCCACGCGCTCCTGGCATATCAAGCAGACCATCCGGCGCGCCTTGGAACGCACGGGCGACCCGGCGGGGCTGGATTTCAAGCTGCATGATTTTGGCGCGCGCGGCGTCAGCAGCCAGGAATCCGCCATCTTGGGCGGCATGGCGCATCTGGTGAATTTCATGGGTACGGACACCATGGCCGGCATCCTCGGCGCCATGCAGTATTACGATACGGATGTCTGCGCCTTCTCTATCCCCGCCATGGAACATGCCACCGTCACCAGCTGGGGCAAGGAGCATGAGGTGGACGCGTTCCGCAATATGCTCAAGCATTATGCCAAGCCCGGTGCGCTGCTGGCCTGCGTTTCGGACAGTTACGATATTTTCGCGGCCTGCCACGCCTGGGGCACCGTGCTGAAAGACCAAGTGGTGCAGTCCGGCGCCACGTTGGTGGTGCGGCCGGATTCCGGCGACCCGGCCGATACGGTGGCGCGCTGCGCCGCGATCCTCGATCAGCATTTCGGCCACACGGTGAACGCTAAAGGCTATAAGGTGCTGAACCATGTGCGGCTCATTCAGGGCGACGGCATCAACGACGAATCCCTGCAAAGCATCCTGTTCAAGCTGACGCAGGATGGTTATTCGGCCGACAATATCGCCTTCGGCATGGGCGGCGGGTTGTTGCAGCAGCTGGACAGGGACACGCAGAAATTCGCCATGAAATGCTCCGCCGCGCAGATCAACGGCGCGTGGCGCGATGTGTTCAAAGCGCCTGTCACCGACCCCGGCAAACGCAGCAAGCGCGGCCGCCTGAAACTGGTGCGTCATGCGGATGGTAGCTACGAAACCGTGGCGCAGGACGCGCTGCCGGAACAGCCGGATGTGCTGCAGGAAGTGTTCCGCGACGGCAAAATCGTGCAGTCAACGACCTTCGACGCCGTGCGGGCATTGAGCCGGGTAGTTTAGGCCTGGAGTAGCGGGCGCAACATTGTGCGTTGCGTCCGCACATGCCATCTTGCTCATGGTCAAGGAACAAACCTATAATCAGGCTCTCCAGCACAGGCCTGCGCTATGAACGATGTTGAAGCGAAACCAGCCGTGCAGACGGTGAATGTTCAATGCGATGTAACGGATGTTGATCATCTGCAGCAGACTGTTTTTAGTCGGTATAGTCACATTTTTATGCGCAATTTTTTTGCCGTCATAGCTATTACTGCGGCTTGCGCTTTTTCTGCCATAGCAGCCAACCGCATCATCCTTGATGCGCTGGATATCAACGATCATGATACTTCAGTGATACTGTTCTTTGCGCTGGCTGTGCCGCTTTATCTAGTGGTGATAAAACAGTTTCGTTATTTTATAACAAAAGACTACTGCAATCCTCAGGGTAGTTTTCTTTCCTGTAAACAAATTGAGCTGACTGCCAACGGCCTGAGACTTACCACTAAACAGATAGAATATATTGTAAGCTGGTCTGGTGTTTTGCATCTAAAGAAAACCAAACGCGCCTTCTTGTATTTCGTTGACAACATGCAGGCGATTTATATTCCGAAACGTTGTTTTGCCACGCCAGAAGCAGCAGAGGCGTTTCACCGCCAGGCGGAAGAATATTGGAAAGCAGCACAGGTGCACCCCGCGACGGGAACTGCAACATGATCCGCGCTTTTTTTCAAAACCTTTATGCGGGCGCCAAGACGGCCGTGTTCGCGCCGGTGACGGCGAAGGAATTTCATGCCGGTTGGGCGCATTGGTGGCTGAGTGCCGCCTTGCTGGCGCTGATTGGCGCGGCGGTGGATTTTGCCTGGACGGAGCCGCCGCGCAGCCTGTATCTCATTCACGGCTTGCGGGGGACGGTGGCGGATGTTGCCCTCTCGCTGTTCTTCGCCACGCTGGCTGCGGCTTGGTTGGGGCGGCGGCACCGTGTGCTGCATCTCGCCACGGCGTTGAATTACAGCGTTTTGGTGCCGTTTCTGGTCTATCTTGGATTTTACATCGTGCTGAAGCCCGAGCAGTTGGCGCGACATGAGACTGACCTGCAAATCATCAAATATTGCTGGTATTATCTGGCGGCGTTTCGGTTGGGCATCGTGCTGTTCGGCGATGCGCGGTCTTTCCTGGCCGCCGGCGTGCTGGTGGGCGGGATTTTTCTCAACAGTTATTTTTTCGGCGGCCAGTATTTCGGCCGCGATTACAGTGCCGAGGAGGCGGAGAGCAAGGAACCCGCCATCAGCGTGGAAGATACGCTGCAAAACCAGCATGTGCTGTTGCGTGCCGCGCTGCAAAAACTGAAGCCGCCGGTGGCCGGCAAGCGGGAGATTTATGGCATCGCTTTCGCCGGCGCGTCATACCAAGACGTGTTCATGAAGGAAGTGCGCTTCGCGGCGGAGACTTTTGCCCGCGACATGGGCATGGCCGATCGCCAGCTGCTGCTCATCAACAATCAGGCGACACTGAAGGACACGCCGCTTGCCACTTCGGTCAATCTCCGCGAAAGCCTGCTGGCGCTGGGCAAGCTGCTGCAGCCGGAAGATATCGTGCTGCTTTATCTCACCAGCCATGGCGGCAAGACCAGCGGCGTGGAAGCCGATATGGGCTACCGCTTCGACCTCCGCAACATCCGGCCGGATTTACTCTCAGAAATGCTGGCGGCCAGCGGCATCAAGCAGCGCATCATCATCGTTTCCGCCTGCTATAGCGGCACGATGATCGTACCGCTGAAGAACCCGGACACGCTCATCATCACCGCATCCGCCAAAGACCGCACGTCCTTCGGCTGCTCCGACACCGCCGACCTGACCTATTTCGCCGATGCCTATCTGAAACAGGCCTTGCCCAAGACCA
>CAZBSB010000080.1:0-10065 GCA_964494535.1 uncultured Rhodospirillales bacterium | reverse complement strand
TAATTTTCGTGCTCAAGAATATTGCCATAACCTTGCGCGAAGCGCGCAGCCTTCCACCACCTTAGCAGACCAGAGCGCTTCAATTGGTAATTTGAGATATGCTGTTCAAGCCACTTTCACTTTGCTGGAGCGCAACAGGCTCTGCCCGTCCATGACGCCGGGTTGCGGGACGCCCATGAGCGCGAGGAGCGTCGGCGCAACGTCGGCCAGTTTGCCGTCGGCCAGCCCCGTGACCTGCGCCGGCGCGTTGGCCAGCAGCATCGGCACGCGGTTCAGGGTATGCGCCGTATGCGGCCCTTTGGTTTCGGGGTCATACATCATTTCGCAATTGCCGTGATCGGCCGTCACCAGCGCCACGCCGCCCTGGCGTTTGACCGCAGCGATGAGCCGCCCCAAGCCGCGATCCACCGCTTCCACCGCCTTGATGGCGGCGGCCAGGATGCCGCTATGCCCCACCATGTCGCAATTGGCATAATTGATGACCACCAGGTCAAACACGCCGCTGTCAATCGCCGCCACCACCTTGTCGGTCACTTCATCGGCCGACATTTCCGGCTGCAAATCATAGGTCGCCACCTTCGGCGACGGCACCAGGATGCGCTCCTCGCCCGGATAAGGCGTTTCCACGCCGCCGTTAAAGAAGAACGTGACATGCGGATATTTCTCGGTTTCCGCGATCCGCAGCTGCTTCAGGCCGGCGCGCGCCACCAATTCGCCCATGCCGTCCTTGATGTCCTTGGGCGGAAAGAGCGTGCTGAGAAACTTGTTCAGTTCGGTGGAATATTCCACCATGCCGGTCTGCGCCGCGAATTTGACCGCGCGGCTACGGGCGAAACCCGTGAAGGCGGGATCGAGCAACGCGGTCAAAATTTCCCGCGCGCGGTCGGCGCGGAAATTGGCGCAGAGAATGCCATCGCCGTCCTTCATGCCGGTGTAGCCCGGCACTACCATGGGCGGCATGAATTCGTCGCCGGTCTTGGCGGCATAATGCTGCCGCAACGCGGCGACGGAATCGGCCACCGCCTCGCCCTTGCCGTCCACCAGCAAATCATAGGCCTGCTGCACACGTTCCCAACGCTTGTCCCGGTCCATGGCGAAATAGCGGCCGCACAACGTGGCCAGTTTGACGCCGGGCATTTGCGCCAGTTGGGCGATGACGGGTGGCAGCGTCTCCGCCGCCTGTTGCGGCGGCACATCGCGCCCGTCCAGCCAGGCATGGAACGCTACCGGCACCCCGGCGGCGCTGACCAGGCGCGCCAGCGCCAGCATATGGTTCTGGTGCGCATGGACACCGCCCGGCGAAGCCAACCCCAGCAGATGACAGGTGCCGCCGCTGTGCTTCAGCTTGGCGATGAAGGCCAGCAACTCAGGATTTTGCGCCAGCTCGCCGCGCGCGATGGCACGGTCAATCATCGGCAAATCCTGGAACACCACCCGGCCGGCGCCGAGGTTCATGTGCCCGACCTCGGAATTGCCCATCTGCCCCTGCGGCAACCCGACATGCTCTTCAGACGCATCCAGAAAACCGCGCGGGCAACTCGCCCATAGCGCATCAAAATTCGGCTTCTGCGCTTGCGCCACGGCATTATTGTCGCGTTCTTCGCGCCAACCGAAACCATCAAGAATGCACAATACCACCGGACGCGGACGTTGGGTCATCAGTTTCAATCTCCAAAAGGCCTTACGGCTGCATTTTACGGCATTCTTCGCGCGCGTCACCAGAAAACCTATTCCTGCGGGGCTAATACTCCCATGGAGACCATCACGCCCCTACCACTATCAAATATGCGAAAGGTATATATGTCGCCCACTCCACCGTGTCTTAGAGCCCATTTAGGTATATCTTCGCCATCCTTGTGAATGTCCCAGATGACCAGAGCGCCCTGCTTTCGCACCATGGCTTCCGTCACGCCCGGGCTGTAAAAGGCGCTACCGTAATACATGAGTCGCGGCCGCGTTTTACTGTGCCAGGCAATATTGCCACCCAACCACTCGTCGCCCAACACAATGGTCAAAGGCGAACGCCAGCCCTGCTGTGCCCAAAGCCGCTCAGCTTGTTGCGCTACCCCCTGCATGTGGTTTGGTATAGTGGTGCCCTCTGGCGCCAGACCAGTCGGAAAGCCGTTGGTAAGAGTAAGCGGCACACCCAGCATGAACACTATTGCCAGGTGTCGCGTTTCAATATTGGCAGCCCATTGGCTGCCCCAGCGCGCTGCGCCCCACAGGCCGAAAAATGGCCAAAGCGCCAGATTCCACGGGTCATGAGGCCAGCTTCCGGTGAGCAATGTGGTCACGATATGTAGCAGGAACGGTGCCCAGGCCAGAACGGTCAGGTAACGCAATCCCGCTGTCATCTCCGGCCAGACAAACGCCTTTCGTTCCCGCGCCAGCCAACACAGCAACACCACAGGCGCCACAGTCAGCAAAACGATGCCCTGGTCATGCAGCCAGGCGAACAGACCGGCAAACCAGCCATCGGTCGGCTTGGCTTGCGCCGCCGCATACACAAAGGGAAGCCAATGATTTTCCAACAGCCAGTTCAGATGCGGCAGAAAAACCAGCACAACGACAATCAGCGCCATCCAGGCTTTGGGGCGATTGACGATTGCCCGCGCCTGCGGTTCCCAGACAATAAACACCGCGAAACTTAGTAACATGAAGACAAAGCTGTATTTGCCACACAACCCCAGTCCTGCCATCACGCCCAGCAGCAACCAGTCGCGCCACAAATCCAGCGTGAAGGCGCGCCAAAACAACAGGGCACACAGCGCATAGAACGGCAACAATACGCTCTCCGGTCGGCAGGCTACGATTGCCGCGCCAAAAGCCAGACACCCGCAGGTCGCCACCACGCCCATATGCGCCACCGCCAATGGTAACAACATCTTGCCTAGCCGCCACAATGCCCAATAAGTCAGCACCAGGCAGCCGGCGCCGAGCGCATAGATGCCGGCATCCGTGCGTCCGCCCAGCCAGACGGCGATTTCCAGCAGCCAGCTATGCAACGGCGGATACTTATAGGTGCCGAGCGGCCAGGCCTGCCCCCAGGCCAGACCGGCGATGGCATCGGGCGGTAAATTGGCGAACAGCAACAATGGCAGCAGAAACCACAGCGCCCCTTGCCCTAGCGCGAACCACCAGAAATGGCGGGTCACGTTTTGCTGGTTAGGCATGGCATCAAGGCGTTGCATCCAGGCAAACTAAGCGGCTTTGGCCAGCGATGCAAAAAATGGCGCCGCCCCGGGGAAAAGACCATAGAATTGCTGCCCGACAGCCACAGGATGCGGTTTTTCTTCCTAAAACAGCGCCTCACCGCATAGTGAAGCCGTCATAAACTATGGCAGGTTAAAGTTTGGCCATATTTAATGGTTAGTCCTACGAGGCAAGGTTGGTGTGGCGGCTGCCCGCAAACAAAATAGGTCACGATGCATTGGTCAAAAGCACTAAAGAAAAAACTCGCCGGTCTGTGGCCAGGCCGGAAAACCGGCCGGCGGATGCGCGTCCGGCACCGCAAATTCACGCTCAACTGGAGTTGGATCGGCAAGGCCGCTGTGCTGTGCCTTATCTGGGGCGGCGTCGCGGTGGCCGGCGTGCTGGCCTTCTATGCCTATGATCTGCCGGATATTCACGAAATCGAAGGCCGCACCCGCAAGCCGGCTATCACCGTGCTGGCCTATGACGGCACGCGCATCGCCCGCTTCGGCGACTATTTCGCCAAGCAGGTGCATGTGCAGGATATGCCGAAGACGCTGGTCAACGCCGTCATCGCGGTGGAAGATCGGCGCTTCTATAGCCATTTCGGGATTGACCCGCTGGGGCTGGCGCGCGCGATTTACACCAACATCCGCGCCGGCCATATGGTGCAGGGCGGCTCCACCATCACGCAGCAGCTGGCGAAGAACCTGTTCCTCACGCCGCAGCGCACCCTGCGCCGCAAAATGCAGGAAATGCTGCTCGCCTTCTGGCTGGAGCATGAATATAGCAAAGACCAGATTCTAACCGCCTATCTCAACCGCGTCTATCTCGGCGCCGGCGCGTTCGGCGCCAGCGCGGCGGCGGAAACCTATTTCGGCAAATCGCTCAGCAACGTCAACCTCTACGAATCCGCCGTGCTGGCCGGCTTGCTCAAGGCGCCCAGCCGCTATGCACCGACGACCGACCCCGATGCAGCGCGTGACCGCGCCGCCGTGGTGCTGACCACGATGATTGATGCCGGCTATATATCCGAAGCCGAACGCCAGGCGGCGCTGGCGGGCGCCGGCAAATCCGCACCGCCGAACCCGAAATTCGACGGCCGCTATTTCGCCGCCTGGGTGGTGGAGCAGGCCGGCAATTATGCCGACGCCACCGGCCAGGATTTGGTCATCGCCACGACGCTTGACCCGCAATTGCAGCGCACCGCGGAGCGCACCATCAGCAAACAGTTGGCTGACGCGGCGAAGGCGAAGAAGAATATCGGCCAAGCCGCCCTGCTCACGCTCAGCCCGGACGGCGCCATCCGCGCCTATGTGGGCGGCAGCGATTATGACGAAAGCGAGTTCGACCGGGTGACGGATGCGCGCCGCCAGCCCGGCTCAGCTTTCAAGCCGTTTGTCTATCTCGCGGCAATTCTGGACGGGCTGGGGCCGAACAGCAGCGTCTATGACGGCCCCATAGCGATGGGTGATTACGCGCCGGATAATTATCAGGGCAAATATTTCGGCACCGTCGCGGCGCGGGAGGCGTTGGCGCGGTCGCTCAATTCCGTCGCTGTCCAGCTGGCGGAAGAGCAAGGCATTCCGAAAATCAAGCGTCTGGCGCAGAAGCTAGGCATCAGCAGCCCGCTGGGTAATGATTTATCGCTGGCTCTCGGCACCAGCGAGGTCTCGCTGCATGAGTTGACGGCGGCCTATGCCGCCATCGCGGCCGGTGGCCGCCTGGTATCGCCCTATGCCATCAACGAAATCCGCACTGCTGCAGGGCGTGTCATCTATCGGCGGCCGCCGCTGCAAGCGCCGCAGGTGGTGGCCAGCGGCGCCGCCGGCACGCTGGCCAGCATGATGCAGGATGTGTTGGAGAGCGGCGGCACCGGCACACGCGCCGCTATCGGCCGGCCAGCGGCGGGCAAGACCGGCACGACGCAGAATTATCACGATGCCTGGTTCATCGGCTTTACCGCCGATTACATTACCGGCGTGTGGTGCGGCAATGACAATAACCGGCCGATGCGAAAAATCACCGGCGGCGCCGTGCCGGCGCAAATCTGGCACGACACCATGCTGGCCGCGCACAAGAACCTACTGGAACGCGATTTGCCGGCGGCAGAGAATGCTGGGCTGTGGGCGGCGCGGGAGCAGCCCAAAGCCACGGCGGTGCGGGACGAGCCGGCTGGCATCGGCGATGCGCTGGGCGGTTTGCTCGGCCGGCTGTTGGGTGATAGATAATCCCCGCATGGCTGTTTATACCCACATCACCGAAGCGGAACTCCGCGACTATTTGCAGGCTTTTCCGCTGCCGCCGCTGCAGGATTTTGCCGGCATCGCCGCTGGTGTATCCAACACCAATTATCTGCTGACCTTCGCGGACGGGCTGAAGCTGATCCTGACGATTTTCGAGGAGCGTACGCCCACGGCCGATCTGCCCTATTACATGGCGCTGATGGAGCATCTGGCCGCGCTCAGCATCCCCTGCCCGCGCCCCGTCCGCGCCCGCCATGGCGAAGCCTTGCATGAGGTTGCCGGACGGACGGCGGCGATGGTCAGCTTCCTGCCCGGTCAATCAGTCTTGCTACCGGATGCCGCGCAGTGCGCCGCGATGGGCACCATGCTGGCGTTGATGCACCGCGCCGTTACGGATTTTCCCTTGAAGCGCGCCAACAGCATGAATAGCGCGACCTGGATTGACCTGCTGACGCGGAGCGACGATGGCAGCCGCGCGCACCAGGACATGCTGCATCAGGCGCAGCAGATTGCGGTGCAATGGCCGATGCATTTGCCGGCCGGCGCCATTCATGCCGATTTGTTTCCGGACAATGTCTTCTTCGCCGACCGGCAACTCTGCGGCGTGATTGATTTCTATTTCGCCTGCCAGGATTTGCTGGCTTATGACCTGGCCATCGCGCTTAATGCCTGGTGCGCGCTGCCGGATGGGCGGCTGTGCCCCAGCCGCGCGCGGTCATTGCTTCATGCCTATCATGCCGGCCGGCCGCTGCAGGCGGAGGAAATCGCCACCATGCCCCTGCTGCTGCAGGCGGCTGCGCTGCGTTTTTACGCCAGCCGGCATTATGATTTGATGCATTGCCCGCCCGGCGCGGTAGTCACGCCCAAAGACCCTGCGGAATTTGCGCGCATCATGGCGGCGCACCGCGACAATCCCCTCGCTTTTCAGGAATGGCTGGCATGACGGCCGAGCCAACGATTGTGGAAATTTTCACCGACGGCGCCTGCAGCGGCAATCCCGGCCCCGGCGGCTGGGCGGCGCTATTGCGTTGGAAGGATCAGGAAAAAGAACTTTCCGGCTATGAAAAAGAGACCACGAATAACCGCATGGAGCTGATGGCCGCCATCATGGCGTTGGAGAGTTTGAAGCGGCCGTCAAACGTGCGGCTTTATACGGACAGCAGCTATGTCAAGGACGGCATCGCCAAATGGCTGCCCGGCTGGCAAAAGCGCGGCTGGAAAACCGCCGACAACCAACCGGTGAAGAACAAGGATTTATGGCAGCGGCTGGACGCGGCGCGGGCGCCCCACCAAGTGGACTATATCTGGGTGCGCGGGCATGACGGCCACGCGGAGAATGAGCGCGTGGACGCGCTGGCTCGCGCCGCGAGCAAGAACAAAGACCGTTGAAGCCTTCAGCGCAATTCGATGCGGCCAATGAAAGCGCGTTCCAGCTTTACCGGCATGGAAAACTGCAACGGCAGATAATGCTCCACCCAGGCGCGGGGCACGAGATAAAACACCCGCTTGCCGGGCGTGGCGAAATAGGATTTTTCCCAGGTTGCCAGCATGGCCTCCGCCTCGTCAGCGAACATGCCGTGGCGGATGATGGCGGCGCGCATGGCTTGGCGCAGGGAGTCGCGGGCGGCGGCGCCGAAATCGGCCAGCGCGAATTTTGCCGGCGTGGTGACCATGGTTTTCGGATTCAGGGCATCAGCCAAAGCCGGCACTTCGCGATACGCCAGATCGCCTGCCGCATTGACCTCGACCAGCCAGATATCAGGCACCGGCAAAGCTTTGGCCGTCACGCCGCTCAGCGATGCAGAGTCACCGCCGACCACCAATTTGTCGTCCTGCTGCGTCACGTGCAGTGGTGACCGCACATTGGCAACGCCGCGATAAAACAAATAATGCTCGGTCTCGTCGCCAGCCTGCACCAGGACACTCTTGGTCCGGCGCGGCGCCAGCCAGACCTTGTCCTGCGTTTCCGGCGGTGTGCCTGCGCTACCTACTTGCAAGGCTTTCCATTTCAGGGTGCCAGTGAAATCAGGCTTCAGCGGTTTGTCCAACGCGACATCTTGGTTCGTGATGTTGCTATCCGCCTTGGGGTAGTATTCTGATAACCAGCCGCCGCGCATGCTGGCTTGCACATCCAGCGTCAGTGGTAGCTTGGCACCCGCCGGCGGATAGAAATACAGCACCGGCGTTTCCAGCCGCATAATGAGATCGGGATGCTGCCGCGGCACACCCCCTTTGACGTGGCTCTTGGCTTCTTCTTCCGACAGAATACCGCCAAAATGCCGCCCCGGATGGTTCACGCCATGGACAAAAGACGGCACCGGCTCGTTGTTGATGAAAAAACCGCGCAGCGTCTCGCCCTTGTCATTTTGCACCGAAGTGAATGTGCCCCATTCATGGACGATCAAGGGCGCATCGGCTCGTGCAGCCAATGGGAGAAGGCAAAGCATGAAGCAAAGGCAGATCCTGATTATGCGGCGCATAGCCCCTCCCAATCAGCTTTACAATCAAATTGTCTTTGTGTGCGCAGAGCTGCATAATGCAGTCAATACGTTTCGTTTGCAATTAGCGCACGGCTCTTCAGGCAAAATAAAGGGCGCCCATGACGAAATTGCTTGGGGCATACTGGCTGCTTGTGGTGCTGCTTAGTCTTAGTAGCACTGCGATCTATGCCAGCAGCGTTGGAACGCTTGATGGTTCTCCGGTAAACCTGCCACCGGGTATGTTGGTAGCAAACCGTGTTACCCCGTCACCGCATCTCCTGCTCACTTTGCTGTTCTTTTCTCAGCTTGGCGGCCTCGTCCTGATAGGCTTGCCGCACTTGATTTATCGCGGCTTGCGCCGAAAATGGCCACAAAGCTCCGCGACACGTCATCGCGTCATTGTTTTTGAAGTGACTGCTACCGTTGTCCTTGCTGCACTTGCTATCATGAGTTTAAACAGCACCATTAGGGCAAAAGAGGTTCTATTCCTTTTTGTTGGCTGCCTTGCGGGATATACTGTTATGTGGGTAGCCGATTTTCTAGTCGTCCGCCGCGTCTGGCGGCGTTTCGCACAGCTGCCACGTTACCTGCGCCCAGTCGTGGTGTTCATGTTACCACTTTTCGTGATGTGGCTTGTCGTGGCAATGCTGCAGGCATGGGTTCAACAGACCATCCACACATATCCGGTGTATAAGCCCATCGTATCCCCAGATTTCGGCCAGGAAACGCCTCTGCCACCAAGTGCATCACCGCTTCAACCGACAACACAGCCACAGCAGCATCTGATTTTACCGCCTGAAGCCCAAGAATAAACTAAGCCTTTGCAACCATCCTGCTACAATCCATCGAGCGTGCTGGCCTGGTTTTCCTCACTGTTTCGCTCGCACTCTATATGTAGTGGGAAAACATTCGCCACAACACCATCAACCCACCGCGCCCTCATTCACATTGCTCCAATCAGACGGCGGCCCCATGACTTTGACCGCGGTGCCGAAGAGATGCGTCTCATAGACCGGCACATAAATCATCTGCCGCTGCTGGATGGTATAGCGCAGCACTTGAAACTGGGCGTGAATGACGGCGTCCGCCCCAAGGCTAAAGGCCAGCTCCTGCATCTGCTGCATGGCGTTGCGCGTCGCCTCGTCCGGGTCAATCAGGCGGTTGCCGCTAAACTCGGCGTAACCGACGGTGCGTAAAGTATCCAGCACCACATAACGATATTTCACATCGCCAGGAATAACGCGGATCGAACGGATGCGGCGTTCGCGATCCTCCTCGGCCGCTTGCGCGCGGGCGGCTTCGGACTGATATTCGCGCTCCATGCGGTCGCGCTCGTGCCGGGCATGTTCCTTCGCCTCCTTCGCACGCCGCATTTTTTCTTTCATGTCTTCAAACATCGCCACCTCGGCCTGCCGTCTCCTGCCGATTATTAGCCTGGATATGAGAATATTCCAGGCCAATTTCTTGCCAGACGCGCGCCGCCGACCAGCCGGCCTGCCGCAATGCACCTAAGGTGACGGCCTTGTCCCGTTTGGCGAAGCGTTTGCCGTGCGAATCGGTTAACAGCCGGTGATGGTGATAGGCCGGTTCCGGCAGCCCCAGCAGCGCCTGCAGCACACGCTGCACATCCGTTGCCCGCAGCAAATCTTCGCCGCGCGTCACCAGAGTGACGCCCTGCGCGGCGTCATCCACCACCACGGCCAGATGATAGGCCGTCGGCGTCTCTTTGCGCGCCAGCACAATGTCGCCGAAGGCTTCCGGCTGCGCCTGCTGCCGGCCCAGCGCGGCGTCATGCCAGGTCAGGCTGCCGGTCTGGCGCAGTGCTGCCGCCATATCCAGCCGCCAGCAAAAAGCCTGTCCCGCCGCCATGCGTTCCCGCCGTTCGGCCGCGCTCAGGCCGTGACATGAGCGAGGATAAACAGCGCCTTCCGGCCCGTGCGGCGCCTGACCGGCGGCGGCGATTTCCGCCTGAATGGTTTTGCGCGTGCAAAAGCAGGGGTAAAGCAAGCCGCGCTCGCGCAGCTGCGTCAACGCCGCCTGGTAAGCTGGAAAGTTGGCCGACTGATGCAGCACCGGCTGCCGCCAGCGCAGCCCCAGCCAGGCCAAATCCACCTCGATCGCCGTGGCAAATTCATCGCGGCAGCGCG
>CAZBSB010000079.1:0-10104 GCA_964494535.1 uncultured Rhodospirillales bacterium | reverse complement strand
CAGGAGCGTTTTGCGCAAGGCCCAGCGTTACAGTGTCTCTATACCGCAGAATCAGCATCAAGTGCTGTTGCGCGATGGCGCGATTCAAGAACTCTCTGCCGGTATCTTCGTTCAGAGTATCCCAAGCCTTTATGATCCTGTGCTTGGACTCATGCTGGATACGGCGATGAATTATGGTGCGATGGACCTGGTTTGTTAAAATTCTTTAGTTAAGTTGAATGATATATATAATTGACGTGATGCGGCGAATCAGTGATGCTTGCCTATATCCGGGTACAAGACGGAGCACCCCATTCCCCTCCAAAGGGATGTGGGGTGCTTCTAAAAATTGGCACAGACAGGTTTTGCGAGACTCTCGGAACGAGCTGGAGTGGTCGTGGATTGAAACAGTTAAGTTGACTGATATGTGAAACGACAGCCCATCTTTGGGCTGACGAAATACAAAAGGGAATCATGACAAAAGCCTACACCTTGCATGTCTGGGGCGAGTTCGCCTGTTTTACGCGGCCGGAGATGAAGGCCGAACGTGTCTCCTATGAGGTAATCACGCCATCGGCGGCGCGGGCGATTTTTGAGGCCATTTTTTGGAAACCCGCTTTCAGGTGGGTGGTGGATCGTGTCGATGTCTTGCGACCGATCCGGTTCGTGACCATTAGGCGCAATGAAGTCGGTGCGGTGGCCTCCCCCCGCAAACCCTTCATTCTGATCGAAGATGAACGCCAACAGCGCGCGACGACTTTGCTCAAGGATGTTGGTTATCTGCTGCACGCACATATGGAAATGACGGACAGGGCGGGAACACAGGATAATCCGCCCAAGCTGGATGAAATGTTCACACGCCGTGCCGGTAAAGGGCAGTGTTTCATGCAGCCCTATCTCGGCTGCCGCGAATTCCCGGCCTATTTTTCCCTTGCCGCAGCGGGAGAAGAATTCCTGGCGCAGCCGATCGACAGGAATCTTGGCTTTATGCTTCACGATATGGATTATCGCGATCCGGAAAATCCTCAGCCGCGTTTTTTCGAGGCTGCGCTCGAGAATGGCAGTCTTAAAAATATTCCCCATCCTGATAGCGGAGGGTTGTGCGCATGATATTGCAAGCGCTTCACGATCTTTACCAGCGCAAGATCAATGACGGTTCGGGCGCTCTGGCGGCGGAAGGCTGGGAGTGGAAAGAAATTCCCTTCATTCTCGTGATCGACCGCAACGGCAAACTCGTTTCCATCACGGATACCCGTCGGGTCGATGCGAAAAAACGCAAGCGGGCGCAGACCTGTTTCGTTCCGCAGGGCGTGAAGAAGACCAGCGGCGTCGCGGCCAATCTTTTGTGGGATGCACCCGCCTATATTCTGGGCTACAAGCCGGATATGAAACCGGAACGTCTGCAGGAAACGCAGGCGGCCTTTCGTGAAAAAATAACGGCACTGTTCTCGAGAACGCCTGCGGATGAAGGCATTGCCGCTGTTCTGGCTTTTCTGGACAGCGCGCCGCTGGAACAGGCGCAAGCCCAGAAGAACTGGAACGATATCGCCGAAACCATGCCGTTCATGACCTTCAGGTTGGATGGTGACAGTGCGCAAACGGTCTGTGAACGCTCGGCTGTCCGCGATGCCTTGGCGCATCAAGAGGCGGATGCCGATGCCATTGTCGGCACATGTCTGATTACGGGGCGAGATAGGCCCATTGCCCGGCTTCACCCGCCGATCAAGGGCGTAGCGGGGACGCAAAGCACAGGGGGCAATATCGTTTCTTTCAATCTAGAAGCGTTCGCTTCCTATGGCAAGCAACAGGGAGAAAATGCGCCCATTTCCGTTGCTGCCGCGAATGCCTATACGAAGGCGTTGAACGAATTACTCGGCAAAGACTCGGCACAGAAGCTCCAGCTTGATGAAACCACCGTCGTCTTCTGGGCGCAACGGCAGGAGGCGATGGAAGATGAGTTGGGCGGTATTTTCGCTGATGATCCCCTGAAGCACAGTGAGGCGGTAAAACAGCTTTATACGGGGCCGGACAAAGGCGTCCCGCCGCAATACGACACCGACACCCTGTTTTATGTGTTGGGGCTGGCGCCGAATGCGGCGCGTATTTCCGTCCGTTTCTGGCATGCCGCACCGATAAAGGATTTCGTGCGCAACATCCGGCGTTATTTCGACGATATCGCGCTTGATGCTTTCGGGGGTGAAAATCCGTGGCCACGCCAGAAGCAGCTTTTGGCTGCTTGTGCGACGGATCATAAGCTTGACCGTTTGCCTTCCACGCTGTCTGCGCAGCTATTCGACAGCATCGTTTTCGGCACGCCCTATCCGCTCAAGCTGATGCATCTGGCTTTGGCGCGCGCGCGTGCCGAGGCTGAGGTTCCGGACAATCGCGCCGCGCTTTTGAAGGCCTGTCTTATACGCAATTTCAAACAGGAGGTTTCCATGGGACTTGATGAGAACAAGCCGGAAGTCGGCTATCAACTTGGTCGGCTTTTCGCCGTTTATGACTATATCAAGGTCAAGGAGTCCAAAAAAAAAGCAAATCGCTGTGATAAATATTTCTCTGCTTTCAGCACACGTCCTGAGGGGATGTTTAAGAAATTACGTGAACTAGCTGGGTATGACTTGCAAAAACTTTCACGCTCCCAAGACACACGTGGTTTTGCAGTGTTGATGGAAAAAGAAATTCAGTCGATCATGCAAAGACTTCGAGATATCCCCCTGCAATTATCCGTCGCCGATCAAGCTTTGTTTGTGATCGGTTTCTATCACCAGAAAGAAAACTGGCGGAAAGACAAGGAAATGTCCGCATCTGAAGCTGCCTGACTCTGTATAACCAAAGGAGAATGTCTATGTCATCCATTCAGCATCGTTATGATTTCGTTCTGCTCTTCGATGTTGCCAACGGCAACCCGAACGGCGATCCGGACTCTGACAATATGCCCCGTTTTGATGTCGAGACCGGCATCGGTCTGGTTACGGATGTTTGCCTGAAACGAAAAATCAGAAATTTTGTATCTCTGCTCAAAAACCATCAAGACCCTTATGGAATTTATGTCAGAGAAAAGGCTGTTCTCAACGAATTGCATGATGTGGCCTACAAGGAATTGGGTATCGATACCAGCGCCACCAAGGAAGGCAAGCGTAAGGGGAAGGGCGATGAGATTGACCGTGCGCGTGATCTGATGTGCAAGAAATTCTTTGACGTCCGTACTTTCGGTGCCGTTATGTCGACAGGCACAAACTGCGGTCAAGTGCGCGGCCCTGTTCAGATGACATTCGGGAAAAGCGTCGATCCCGTGATGTCGGCGGAACACACCGTTACCCGCTGTGCCGTGGCGACGACGGCGGAAGCCGAAAAACAACAAGGCGATAACCGGACCATGGGGCGCAAATACACCGTGCCCTATGGGCTGTATGTCGCGCATGGCTTTATCTCAGCGCATCTGGCGGCACGGACCGGATTTTCGGAGGATGATCTGAAATTGTTCTGGCAGGCCCTTGTTATGATGTTCGAGCATGATCGTTCCGCCGCACGCGGTGAAATGGCGACACGCGGGCTTTATGTGTTCGAACATGATGGGATGTTGGGCAACGCACCCGCCCAATCCCTGTTTGAGCGCATCAAGGTAGGTCGCAGGGATGAAACGAAACCGCCGCGCGCTTTTGCCGATTATGCTGTGACGGTGGAAGATCGCAACTTGCCGCAAGGCATCAAGCTGCATCGGATATTCGAAAATGGCGGTCTTGCCCTTGCCGCCTGAGGAAGATGTGCAAGCGCCGGTGATGATATCGGCGCTTCAGCATTTTCTTTATTGTCCGCGTCAGTGCGCCCTGATTCATATGGATCAGGAATTTGCAGACAATATCCATACGGCACGCGGCAATGCTGTCCATAAGCAGGTGGATGAACCGGAAGCCGAGGTGCGCGCCGGTATCCGCATTGAGCGCGCCTTGCCGCTTTATGCACCGGCCTTAGGGTTAACCGGAAAAGCCGATGTCGTTGAATTTCACGGCAGGACACCCTATCCGGTCGAATACAAGCACGGGCCGCGCCGGACAAGGCTGGCCGATGAAGTGCAACTGGCGGCGCAGGCTCTGTGCCTCGAGGCCATGACCGGCGAAGCCGTTCCGGAAGGGGCGCTTTATCATTTTCGCTCGCGGCGGCGACGCGTTGTGGCCATTACGCCTGTGCTGAAACATAAAACCATCGAAACAATTGAAGCTGTGCGGACGATGTTGATGACGGGCGCTTTGCCACCGCCGGTTTACGATTCCCGTTGCAACGAATGTTCTTTGCACGACATTTGCCAGCCGGAGGCCGTCGGCGGGCCCGCCAAGGTGCATGCCATGCTGGAAAAACTCTATTGTCCGGAGGACGAAACATGACGGACAAAGCGGTTCTCAATACGCTTTATGTGACGTCCGCCGGCGCCTACGTGCATTTGGACAATGATGCCGTCTGCGTTGAAGTCGATGGTGCGACGCGTCTCAGGGCGCCTTTGCACCATTTGGGCGGCGTGGTCACTTTCGGTGAAACAATGCTTTCGTCGCCCTTGCTCCACAGGCTCACAGAAGAAGGTATCGGCGTTGCACTTCTGGACCGGAACGGTCGGTTCAAAGCGCGCATGGAAGGCCCTGTCAGCGGCAATGTGCTTTTGCGACAGGCGCAGTATGCTCTCACTCCGGACAAAGCCATTATGCTGGCGCGCGCCTGTGTGGGGGGAAAAGTGCGTAACAGCCGCCATGTTCTGTTACGCGCGGCGCGTGAAAGCCGCGTTCCGGCAGATCGAGAAAAATTACTGGGCGGTTCCGAACAATTGGCGCACACGCTCAAATCGCTTCCAACGGCAGCGGACATGGATAGTCTGCGTGGCAGAGAAGGCGATGCGGCACGTGTCTATTTTGATTGTATGGACGCACGCTTGATTGATAGCCAACGCGAAGCCTTTCGCATGAACGGTCGCAGTCGCCGCCCGCCGCTTGATGCGATGAACGCCATGCTTTCGTTTCTCTATACGCTCGTAACACATGACTGCAGATCGGCGCTGGAAAGCGCAGGACTCGACCCGCAATTCGGTTATCTCCATGCCTTGCGTCCGGGCAGGCCTTCGCTGGCGCTTGATCTGGTCGAAGAGTTTCGCCCCATTCTGGCAGAGCGCCTTGTCGTAACGCTCATCAATCGCCTACAAGTGAAAGCATCCGATTTCACGGTCCGTCCCGGCGGTGCCGTCCAAATGTCTGATGAAGCGCGCCGCACTGTAATCGTCGCCTATCAGGAACGGAAGAAAGAAGAGGTGACACATCCATTGCTGGATCAAACCGTGCAACTTGGTCTTTTGCCGTTTGTTCAAGCGCGGCTGATGGCGCGTTACATTCGCGGCGATATGGAAGGCTATGTGCCGTTTCTGGCAAGGTGAAGCATGAGGCGCATGTTTATCTTGATTAGTTATGACGTCGCGACGGAAACGACGGCTGGACGCAGACGTCTGCGTAAAGTTGCCAAGCTTTGCGAAACGCAGGGGCAACGCGTGCAAAAGTCGGTTTTTGAGTGCCGGTTGACGGAAATGCAGCTGGAGGCCATCGAACGCGACCTTCTTGCGATTATTGATGAAGCGGCGGACAATCTTCGCCTCTATCGGATGAGCGAGTCCGCAAACTGGAATGTTCGGCAGTATGGCGTGTTCAAAAGTATCGATTTTGATGCGCCGTTGGTGGTATAACTGGTGTCGGTTGTTTGTGCGCGAACCCCAAGCGATAGCGGAAACGGGCATGGTTCGCGCACAATGTATCTTGTTGAAATTGTGAATATCTATCTTTCGTCATTTGCAGTCGGACGGTTCTTACGCCACATGTTGTGGGCATTCGCGCAAAGACGCGATTCTGGACAAGAATTTCAATATATTGCAGCATGGCGCTTCGTCCTCCCTTCGGGGAGGACGTGGATTGAAACACCGCCAACCACGGCGCCGCGTCCCATCGCCGGATCTTCGTCCTCCCTTCGGGGAGGACGTGGATTGAAACTATCTGGACAAGCGGTTTGTTTCGTTCAGCGGCGCTTCGTCCTCCCTTCGGGGAGGACGTGGATTGAAACATCCCACTCGACCGCGACGTGATTCGCCTGCCGTCTTCGTCCTCCCTTCGGGGAGGACGTGGATTGAAACGTGGACATGGATACGCCGCAGTATCGCGTGACCTACGCTTCGTCCTCCCTTCGGGGAGGACGTGGATTGAAACTTGAGAACTTGGCCTGTGCTGCCACCGGACGGGATCTTCGTCCTCCCTTCGGGGAGGACGTGGATTGAAACTTGTTCCAGCTTTTCGGGATTGGCAGGTAGAAAGCCTTCGTCCTCCCTTCGGGGAGGACGTGGATTGAAACGGCGCAGACAGGCAGAGCCAGCGCCAGAAGCGCGCTTCGTCCTCCCTTCGGGGAGGACGTGGATTAGGTTGATACCACGGGGCTTTGCCCCGTGGAGGTTCACATCAAGGGGCTACAATTCCGTCCCTGAATGGGCGCAGTAAGCGGGAGTGATTATTGGATGTTTCAGGAGGAAACGCTTGCGACCCGTCGCTTGCGAATGGAAGTTGTGGTTAAAATAGAATTCAAAAGCCCGATTTTCTGGAAATGGAAATTGGGGGCATAAAAGGGGGCATGTCGAAAAATACTTAGAAAGAATAATGATGGATATCATGTTGTTGATGGCATGGTATGAATCCCTCCGTCGCCAAGACCTCTTTTGAAGACATCTAAGACAGTCCAATAACCCGCGAAAAACCCAATGTTTTCGCGGGTTTTTTTGTTGTATAATGTCCATGGTGATCCAAGGTAAGCCAAAAAATCTGGGGGCAGACGACGAAGTCGAAGGCCCCAAAAGTTAACAAACCGTGCCCCTTTTGATCAGTGAGGATGTGCCATTCCGTTCACGAATGTTGCCTGCCAAAAATCTCTGCCGCGCCCAAAACCCTACAAGCTCGCGGATGGCGGAGGGCTGTATTTAGAAGTAATGCCGAATGGCAGCCGTTACTGGCGCATGAAGTATCGTTTTGCGGGTATAGAAAAACGTTTGGCAATTGGCGTCTATCCCGCCGTTACGCTCGCTGAAGCGCGCGAAAAGCGTGAACAGGCCAAAAAACAATTGGCCAACAATATCGATCCGAGTGCGGCGAAGCAGGAGCGCAAGCAGAAAGCCGCACTAACTGCCGCAACGACATTTGAACTGGTGGCGCGTGAGTGGCATGAACATAACCGGGAAAAGTGGACGCCTGCTTACGGCAAGGACATTTTGCATCGACTTGAGATGGATATTTTTCCTCAGATCGGTAAATGGCCAATCGCCGACATAAGACCGGTCAAAATGCTGGAGGCGCTGCGACAGATTGAGAAACGCGGCGCGCTGGAGATGGCCAAACGTTCAAAACAATATTGCAGCCAGATTTTCCGCTATGCCGTGATTATCGAACGAGCCGAGCGCGACCCAACCGTTGACTTGAAGGACGCACTGAAGCCTATCAAGCGCGGTCACTTTGCGGCGCTGGAACCTGACGAACTGCCAGACTTCTTAAACAGGACGATCAAGGACGCAACCGTCAAACGCTACCACTACAGCTCACATGATCAGCTTAAGCAACATCTGCAGAGCTTCGTCATGGCCTACAACTTCGCTAAACGGCTTAAAAACCCAATAGGTCTCACCCCTTACGAATATATCTGCTCAATCTGGAAAAAAGATCAAAAACGCTTCAACGCTAGCCCAGTTAGCCCACTGCACTTCACTGTGGAACTAAACAACTAGCCGCCATCGCCGCGGCGTTCATGCGTCTGCGCGGCGGTTTCGTCCAGCTCTTGCTGCTCTTGCCGCTTGGCGGCGGCGGCGGCTTCGGCGGCGCGTTGGTCGCGGATGATTTCGTAGCGTTTTTGCGTTTCGAATAATTCCGCCAGCCGGTCATGAGCGACGGCGATGGCGTCTTCGGCGTCGCGCTTGGCCTGCTGCAGTTGCTGCAGCCGCTGTTTCACCTGCGCCAGAAACGGCTCCAGCGTCAGGCGGACGGTGGGGTCGCCCCCGCGCACCACCGCCGCTTCGCGCGCCTGCGTGACTTGCAGATCGGCGATTTCCTGCTCGATGCGTGCCAACAAATCCTGCAACTGGCTGAGCATCCGGCGTTGGTCGTCCAGGCGCACCTGCTCCAGCTTGATGAGCGTGTCGAGCGTAGTCACGGCCAAGCGATGTTAAAGACGCGCGCCAGCGCCGCATAACCTTCCGCCAGGCGCGACGGCTCATCCAGTTTCTGCTGCAAGATGGCTTCGAGGTGCGGGTTAAGCTCGATGGCGTTATCCGTCTCCGCGTCACTGCCGCGGCGATAGGCGCCGAGGCGAATAAGCTCCGCCATATTGTCATAGCTGGCCAGCAAGCGGCGGGCGCGATTGACCAACTCGTTCTCTTTGTCCGTATTGCAGTTCGGCATGGTGCGGGAAACGCTGCGGAGAATATTCACGGCCGGAAAACGCCCGCGCTCGGCAATTGCGCGATCCAGCACGATATGCCCATCCAGAATCCCGCGTACGGCGTCCGCAATCGGCTCGTTATGATCATCGCCATCCACCAGCACGGTGAAGAGGCCGGTGATGCTGCCCTTGCCCGCCGTGCCGGGACCGGCGCGCTCCAGCAGCTTGGGCAATTCGGCAAATACGGTCGGCGGATAGCCCTTGGTAGTCGGCGGCTCGCCAGCGGAAAGACCGATCTCGCGCTGCGCCATGGCGAAGCGCGTCACGCTGTCCATCAGGCACAGCACGGCCTGCCCCTGGTCGCGGAAATATTCCGCCACCGCCAGCGTCATATAGGCGGCCTGCCGGCGCAACAAAGCCGCTTCGTCGGATGTCGCCACCACCACCACGCTGCGCGCCAGGCCGGCGGCGCCCAAATCATCGTGAATGAACTCCTGCACTTCGCGCCCGCGCTCGCCGATCAGGCCGATGACGGAAATATCCGCCGTGGTATAGCGCGCGATCATGGAGAGCAGACTGGATTTGCCGACGCCGGAGCCGGAGAAAATGCCCATGCGCTGCCCCTGGCAGCAAGTCAGAAACGTATTCAACGACCGTACGCCGAGATCGAGCTTGCCGCCCACGCGCTGGCGCGCATTGGCCGGCGGCGGCGCATTGCGGATGGGCACGGCCAGCCCGCCTTGCGGCAGCGGACCTTTGCCGTCAATCGGCTCACCCAACGCGTTAATCACGCGGCCGAGCCAGGCGGCCGACGGCATGATGAGCGGTTGCGCCGCCAGCGCGTCCGCCCGGCAACCAAGGCCGATGCCCTCGACCGAACCATAAGGCAGCACCAAGACGCGGTCGTCGCGGAAGCCCACCACTTCCGTAAGCACCTTGCGGTCGCCGCGTGCGCTGATGAGACAGCGCCCGCCCACCGCGACATGATGCTCCAGCCCGGAAACTTCCACCAGCAGACCCTGCACGCCCACCACGCGGCCATAGGCGTTCAGCGCCGGAATCGCGGCAATATCGGCTAACAGCTGCGTTTTCCATTGAGTCATATGAATAAACAGCCTCTGCTATGCACCCGGCGGTGAAAAACCGATTCTCGCGCTAAGCTATTGGATTCTGAGCGCAAAATTCTTACCAAAAGGTGAGGATAGCGCGGTTTTAGCGGCCTGAAATTAACTTTTTCATGCTTTGTTAATTTTTTTCGTTAATTTTAACCTCAGTTCATTGTAGATTTTTACCATTGACCTGTCAGCCGCGCGGGCGGGCAGGAGACGGCATAAATCGAACCCGACTGATGCGAGGCCCGAGATGCGCGTATTGCTGGTTGAAGACGACAGTTCCGTCGCCAAGAGCATCGAGCTGATGCTGCAGGCGGAAGGCTTCATCGTTGACATCACCGACCTGGGCGAAGACGGGTTGGAGATCGGCAAGATTTACGATTACGACATCATCATCCTCGATCTCATGCTGCCGGACATAGACGGCTATGAAGTGTTGCGGCGCTTGCGCTCGGCGCGTGTGTCAACACCCATTCTCATTCTCTCCGGCCTCAGCGAACTCGACAACAAGATTAAGGGTCTCGGCTTCGGCGCGGACGACTATCTCACCAAGCCGTTCGACCGCCGCGAGCTG
>CAZBSB010000078.1:0-10226 GCA_964494535.1 uncultured Rhodospirillales bacterium | reverse complement strand
GCAAACAAAACAGCGCAAAGCACTGCCAACACAAACCCGATATTGCGCGCCATCGCCGGCGAGCCGATGGTTTGTAAAAGTTTGATCTGCTCTTCGCGCGTCTTCTTCATCATCGCGCCCCCTCCAGGCACCCCCTTCGTTGCAACATAGCACAAGAATCTAAGTGTTTATTGAACTGGCTAGAACTTCAACTGCGGGTTGGCGATCAACTCATCCACCCTGCGGGCAAAGACCCGCGATTCTTCCGACGCTTTTTGGAAAATGCGATCCGGCCGGCGGCATTCCGGCGGGAACGGGTTGGCGTCGAAAAAGCCTTTGTTGCCGGTTACCATGATGACCGGCGCCATGATGTGCAGCGCCGCCACATCCTGCATCAGACAGGCGCTGCCATTGGTTGAATCACCGCCGTGCGGCGTACCCTTGAAGCGCGTATCGCCCGGATATTCGCCGTCCGTCACGATCAGATCAATCTTCTTGCCGCCCGGTTGCACTGATGCCCGCAACACATCCCGCGCCGCATCATAGTCCTCGCACGCCGTAACCTCATGTTTCGCCATCTGCAGTAGCAACACCTGCATGTTGCGCACCATGTCATCATCATCCACCACCAGCACATGCGCCATGGTCGTTCTCCTCAATTGGGCTGCGCACCGGCCAACAGCGCCGGCACGGCGGCGGCCAGACGTTTGGCCGTGAATTCGGTCTTGTCAAAAATATGATCAGGTGTCCGGCAAACATCGGGATAGGGATGCTTGCTATAAAAATCCGGCTGCATGGTCACCACCACCACCGGCGTAGTAAGTTGCAGCATGTTCACATCATGCAACAGGCAGGCGCTGCCGTTGCGCCCCGTATCGGTATAGACACCTTGGCGGAAGCGTGCATCGCCCGGATATTGTCCATCGGAAACAATTAGATCAAACTTTTCCTGCCGTTGCAGCGCACCGCTCAACGCCTGCTGTGCCGATTTATAGTCGTGGCAAGCCGTGACATCATGCCCGGCCGCGGCGAAGGCCATGGTATAGAATTTACGCAAGCCGCCGTCATCTTCCACATACAGTATCTTCGCCATTATTCCGGCCTCAATTGTAGCAGTTTCGACACTTCGGCCGCCATGGCGTGATATCCGATCTCTGTCTTGCCGTAAAAAGCCACTGGCCTCAGGCACTCCGGCGGCAGCTTGGCGGGCAGGAAATCTTTCGGCTCCATGCTCAATATCGCCACCGGCATGGTGGCGCCAGCGGTTTTCAGGTCTGCCAGCAGGCACAGGCTGCCCTCCCGCTCACTGCGCGCGCCAAAGCGGTTATCGCCTTCATAGCGTCCGTCCGTGACCACCAGGTCAAACGGCGTTTGCTGCTTGGCCAGAACGCGCTTAGCCGCGAAATAATTCGCGCAGGCGGTCACCTCATGCCCGGCCATCTCAAAAGCCGTGCTATAGGCCAGCCGGGTGATGGATTTGTCTTCAACATACAAAATCCGCGCCATGGCTAACCCGGCCGCGCTTGCAGCAGTTTCGGCACTTCCGCCGCCATAGCGGCAAAACTCGTGCGCGACTTGCGGTAATAGGCCACGGGCGTGACGCAGCCTTCCGGCAATTTGCCGGGTTTGAACGGCCGGGGATTGGTGCTGAGAATAGCCACCGGTGAGGTCGCTCCCATGCGCTGCAGGTCAGACAGCAAGCTGAGCGACCCCTCGCGCTCGCTGCGGCCGCCGAAGCGGCGGTCGCCGGGATAGCGGCCGTCAGTGACGATGAGGTCGAAATTTTTGTGGCTTTCCATTTCCAGAATCTGCCGCGCCACGAAATAATTGGCGCAGGCCGTCACCTCGTGCCCCGCCGCCTCAAAGGCGGACGCGTAGCCCATGCGATAGTCAATGCTGTCCTCGACGTAAAGTATACGCGCCATGTCGCCATCCGTAGTGCCATTCCCGTTTAACGGCGGCACGGCACCATAGCAACTGCAGCAAATACTTGCACGGCCACAAAATTTGCTGCAAAAACAGAAATATGAGCAAAATCAACGTCCGTATGGCGCCCTCCCCCACTGGCTTGCTGCATATCGGCAATGTGCGGGCGGCCTTGTTCAACTGGCTGTTCGCCCGCCGCCATGGCGGCAGTTTCATGCTACGGCTGGATGATACCGACCAGGAACGGTCGCGGGAGGAATTAGCACGGCATATCGAGCGCGATCTGCGCTGGCTGGGGCTGGAGTGGGACAGGTTCGCCCGACAGTCTGACCGCATGGGGCGCTATCAGGATGTGCTGGAGCAGTTGAAGATCAAAGGCCGGGTTTATCCGTGCTATGAAACGCCGGAGGAACTTTCCCTCAAGCGCAAGACGCAGCTGGCGCGCGGCCTGCCGCCGATTTATGACCGCGCTGCGTTGCGCACGACTGGCACGGAAAAAGCTGCGTTCGAAGCCGCCGGTCGCAAGCCGCATTGGCGCTTTTTGCTCAACGACGAAGATGTGGTGTGGGATGATCTCGTGCAGGGGCGCAAGGTTTTCGCCGCCAGCGCCCTCTCCGACCCCGTGCTGGTGCACGAAGACGGCGTGCCGCTCTACACCTATTGCTCGGTGGTGGACGATATAGATTTTGAAATCTCGCACATCATTCGCGGCGAGGATCACGTCACCAACACGGCCGTACAGATTCAAATCTGGCAGGCGGTCTATGGTTTTCCGGCACCGACCTTCGCGCATTTTCCGCTGCTGGTAAGCGGCGACGGCATCGAGATGAGCAAGCGGCTCGGCACGCTCTCCATCGCCAGTATGCGCGACGATATGGGGCTGGAAGCCATGGCCATCAACGCGTTGGTGGCGCGGTTGGGCACTTCCGATCCCATTATTCCGGCGACATCGCTGCAGGCGCTGGTGCCGGAATTCAGCCTGGAGAAAGTCTCCCACGGCACGCCGAAATTCGAGTTGGCGGAATTGCAGCATCTGAGTTCCCGCATTCTGCACCAGATGGAATTCCCACAGGTGCGTGACCGGCTGGCGGCCATGGGGCTGACGGCGCTTGATGAAGAATTTTGGCAGACCATCCGGCCGAACCTGACCAAACTCAGCGACGCCAAGGATTGGTGGCAGGTGGCGCGCGGCGAAGTAACGCCGCAGGTGACAGACAGCGCGCTGCTGGCTGCCGCTTTGCCGCTGCTGCCGCCGGAGCCGTGGGACACCGAAACTTGGAGCGCCTGGACGAAGGCCGTGAAAGCCAAGACCGGCAAGAGCGGCAAGGATTTGTTTATGCCGCTGCGTCAGGCGCTAACTGGGCATGACCATGGACCGGAACTGAAACATTTACTGCCGCAAATCGGCGCCGCCAAGGTCAAGGCGCGCTTGACAGGCCAGGCCGCCTGAGATGCCGTTACAGCTTTACAACAGCATGACGCGGGCGGTGGAGCCGTTTGAGCCGATTAACCCGCAGCATGTGACGATGTATGTCTGCGGTCCGACGGTTTATGACTTCGCGCATCTCGGCAATGCGCGGCCGGTGGTGGTGTTTGATGTGCTGTATCGGCTGCTCAAGCGGCATTATCCCAAGGTCACTTATGTCCGCAACATCACGGATGTGGACGACAAGATCATGGCGCGTGCCAAAGAGAGCGGCGAGCCGATCGCCAGCATCACCGCCCGCACCACACAAGCCTATCATGACGATATGGCGGCGCTGAACGCGCTGCCGCCGGATATTGAGCCGCGCGCCACGACGCATATTCCGCAGATGGTGGCGTTGTGCGAAACGCTGATTGCCAAAGGCCATGCTTATGTCGCGGAAGGCCATGTGCTGTTTCATGTCCCGAGCATGAAAGATTATGGCCGGCTCTCGCGCCTGTCGCGTGACGAGTTGATTGCCGGCGCGCGCGTGGATGTCGCGCCCTATAAAAAAGACCCGGCCGATTTCGTGCTGTGGAAACCTAGCGCGCCGGAGCAGCCGGGCTGGGACAGCCCGTGGGGGCGCGGCCGGCCGGGCTGGCATATCGAATGCTCGGCGATGGCGAAGGAACATTTGGGCATTACGTTTGATATTCACGGCGGCGGGCTGGACTTGCGCTTTCCGCACCACGAAAACGAAATCGCACAAAGCTGCTGCGCGCATGACGGCGCGCCACTGGCGAACTACTGGCTGCATAACGGCTTTCTCAGCATCAATGGCGAGAAAATGTCGAAGTCGCTCGGCAACTTCTTCACCGTGCGCGAGCTGCTGCAGAAATATCATGGCGAGGTTATTCGTCTGGCGCTGCTCTCCGCACATTACCGGCAGCCGCTGGATTTTACGGAAAAGCTGTTGGATGAGTGCAAGGCCAGACTTGATGGATGGTATCGCGCCCTGATTGAAACTGCTGCAGTGCCAATTCCAAAATCTGGCCATCCGCCTCTTGCACGACATGACACTCCCCTAGTCAATGACCTTCACACACCAGCTTACCTCGCCGGAATCGATGTAATGGCATCAGACTGCCAGCGATTCATTCATTCGATTCCATCGGAGATAGCCGGGCACGCCCGCATAGACTTGCTGGTTATGGGACAAAATATTGGCCTCCTCCAACAAAACCCGAAAACTTGGTTCAAATGGCAGCCCGCTGGCCAAGGCGGGTTGAGCGACGCGGAAATTGAGGAGCAGATTGCCGCCCGCCTGGCCGCCCGCCAAGGCAAGAACTTCGCCGAAGCCGACCGTATCCGCGACGCGCTGGCGGCGCAGGGCATCGTCTTGGAAGACAAGGCCGGCGCCACGACCTGGCGTCGCGGATAGGCTGAACATCTGCCGCAATCAGGGATTGCACACGGCAGCGGGTTCATCGGCCTTTTGCGGCACCTGTAACTAAATTTCGCACTGGGGATTTGCCGTCGCTTCGGTTAAGATGCTCCAAATGGCCAAATTAACGGATATTTTTAAGGCACCCTTCGCCGACCAATTCGCGTCGCGTTTCAGCGATGTTGGCACAGACCGTGCTTGGTTTACGCGGCCAAACGCTACCCAACCCGTGCCGGACTTCAGCGAAGCGCGGACACGCAGCCCATGGGTCATCGCTGCGCCTGTGGCCTTGTCGCTGTCCTCCTGCGTCACCGCGCCGCTGGAGCCAAAACTGGCCGCCGTGACGCCGGAAGAACATGCCCGCGCCCGCTTTTATGACGAGCTGAACGGCGCGCTATTGCGCGACCCGAAAACCAGCGGCAGCGCCTTGGTGATGGATCCGTCGCGCTACAGCTCGGTGCGCAGTTTCCACCGTCATGCTACCAAAGACCTTAACGCCCTGATTCATCGCGGCCATGACGAACTTCAGCCGCCGTTGTGGCGTATCACACGTCATCTTGACCAGGTGGCGAAACTGGAAGAAAGCACGAACCAAACCGCCGGTGCTGACGGCACCGCGGCCAGTCAACCAGGCGGCGGCATCAGGCCCCTCATTGCTATGCAGTTTGCCTTCCGTGCCTATTTTTCCAACCCCAACCCCAACAGTCGCCAATATGTCTGCCTGGCGGTCGGCGCGCCGATGATGATGCCGTTTTCTCAATTCATGGAATTCGCCTTGGGGCCGGTGGCGCCGCAGCGCACGGAATATACGCCGCATTTCAAGCAAGCCCTAGACTATATGAATGGCGACGGCACCGGCGGCGCGGCGCACGAGGCTGGGCATTGTATTCGCGGCGCCAAATCGCTGCCGGGCGAAACGCCGCTGGCGACCGCCCGCCGACTCGAAAGCGCCGCCGACGCGTTCGAGATGCTCTACCGCATCCGCAGCGGTGAGCCAGATATGCTCAATAAAATTGAGATCAACGCGCAATGGCGCCGCGCCAATCTGACCATCGCGCGCATCTATGATTTAGAGCATGACACTTCCGGCGCCATGCGGCTGATCATTGATGATCTGCGCCATCCGACGCCTCCTGGACAGCCCGACATGCGGCAAACGCTGCTGGCCATGCCCATTAGTGCGCTGGAAGAGAAGGCGCATGACTATGCCCGCCGCGCGCAATTGCAGGATTATCCGCATCTGGCCAACGACCGATTGAGCCGCAAAGAAAAGCTCGCCCTCTCCGCCACCGTGGATACCGAAATCGAATCCGTCAGCCGCTTTGTCTCCGGCCATCTGCTGCTCAAGAATTATTCTGGCTACGAGCCTGATCCGTTGCCGCTCAGCCGAGCGGTTCGCATCTTGCAGGTCGCACAGGCCGGTCATAACAACCTGGTGATCCCCAAGGACAGCACGCTCTCTCAAGCCGTAGTTGATCTCTATCAAAAACAACCTGCCATCATGCAGGCCGCTCAGATTTTGGTTGACGACGAAGCCAAACGATATCCCATCTTCAGCCTGCCGGTGAATGAGCCGACGGCTCCCAGCCCCGTCAAGCCGGCAGGCACACCGGCCGCGCCCGGGGCGCGGCCGCGCCTCTAGCTTGGATTTGTGCTTAATTTTCAAGATGATAAACTTCCCGTTCAGCATAGATTAGGTGTTTTTTAAGCGGGGACGATTAGTCTAGCGGAATATTAGAACGCGTATATTGAGGAGCATATCATGTCGCAGGGTAATGCCGCATTCACGGCTCATGGCGCGCAGACCAAAAGTCCCGAAGTGCGAATTGTGCGGATTTCCGACCGCGCCGAGGCGCTGGAAAAGCTGCCGCCGCCGGATACCAAGCGCTGGGTGATGCGCCGCAAGGCTCAGGTGGTCGCCGGCGTGCGCAATGGTCTGTTGACCGTGGAAGAAGCCTGCATACGCTACAACATCTCCGAAGAAGAATATAAATCCTGGGTGCGGCTGATGGACAGCCACGGTGTGCGTGCGTTGCGCACCACGCGGCTCAAGGATTATCGCAGCCCTACCGAAATCGCGCACAGCGCGGCGGAATAAGCAGAGCCGTTCTTCACGTCACCTTACCGAGCAAGATGGCGCCGAGAATGATGCCGCCAAGGTTCCGGTTGCTACGAAATTTGTGCAGACTATCGGCCGGATCATCCGGCTGCCAGGCCAGGAGCTGCCAGGCCAGATGCAGCGCGGCGGCGCCTAACCCCCAATAATAGCCTTCGCCTAATCCGGCCTGCCAGCCGGCGCCGGCGAACAGCAGCAGCGCCAGCACGGCGAACAACGCCAGAATATGGCGCGAGCGCGCCCCGAACAGCCGCGCTGTAGATTTGACGCCCACCAGCGCGTCGTCTTGCTTATCCTGATGGGCGTAAATCGTGTCATAGACGATGGTCCAGGCGATGGCGCCGCCATAGAGCCACAGCGCCGGCGGCGCCAGCCCGCCGGTCGCCGCGGCCCAACCCAGCGGAATGCCCCAGTTGAAGGTCAGCCCAAGAAACAGTTGCGGCCACCAGGTGATGCGCTTCATTAGTGGATAAGAGCCCACCAAGAGCAATGAGGAAACGCCCAGCCATACGGCCAGCGGCGGCAGTAGCAGCAAGACACACAGCCCGGCCAGCAGCTGCAGAGCGAGCCAAATAATCGCTTGCAACAACGTCACGGCGCCGCTGGGCAGCGGCCGGTTGCGGGTGCGCTCCACCTTGGCGTCGAGATCGCGGTCAAGAATGTCGTTAAGTGTGCAGCCAGCTCCGCGCATGACAACGGCGCCGAGACCGAAGACCAGGAGCAGCCAAAGCGAAGGAATGCCCGGCGCCAGGCACAAAGCCCACCAGCAGGGCAGCAGCAGTAACCAAGTGCCAATCGGCCGATCCCAGCGCGACAGCAACGCAAAAGATCGAAACCAGGCCGGCAGGCGGCTAACGAAATCCGGCCTGATGTCAGTGTGGTTCACAAGACCAGCCAGAAGCCTAAAATGATGAGCGCCAGTACGCCGAGCGCCACCCAATTGAGATATTTTTCCACGAAAACCTGTATCGGCGCACCAAACTTCATCACCAGCCAGGCGACCAGGAAAAAGCGGGCGCCGCGCGTCAAGATTGAGGCCAGCACAAACGCCAAGAGCGGGAAATGCGCGACGCCGGAAGCGATTGTCACCAATTTGTAGGGTATTGGTGTCAGGCCTTTGGCCAGAATAATCCAGACACCCCATTCATTGAAGCCTTCGTGGAATTTAGCGAAGGCTGCTTCCAGATGATAAGTCTCGATGATCCATCTGCCGGCGGTTTCATAGAGCAGCGCGCCAATGGCGTAACCCAGTAGTCCGCCCAGCACGGAGGCGATGGTGCAGACTGCGGCAAAGCGCAGCGCCTTCGCTCGGTCGGCGATGCACATGGGCAGCAGCATCACATCCGGTGGCAGCGGAAAGAACGAACTTTCGGCGAAAGAGACGCCGAACAAAGTCCACTCAGCATAAGGCGTACGCGCCTGCCGCAGCGTCCAGTCATAGATTTTACGGATGATTTGCATTCTTACCGACGACACTTCTCTCTAAGCAGCAACTCCCGCACGGCGCTTCAAGAGCCACGCCTGCAGATGACAATAACGATGCGAGCAAAAGGCAAGTTATCGCTTGCCAGTAGATTTCTTGTTCAGTTCTTCCAGTCCAGTGACATTGCTCATGCCTTTAATATCTTCGCCAAAATTCTTCTTTAACAAGCAGACACCGCATACCAGCATTCCATCGCAGTACGAGATTTTTTGATTTTTGGGGCAGCTCGACAAATTTACTGACAAACGCTCCATCCCGGTTTGACCAACCGGACAAGTACACATGAGAACTCTCTGACCCTCCTCATCAGGGGCTGAAATGCAGGCGAAGCAGCGTTCACGGTAATCGCCTTCCGGCAAATTCCTTGTGCGAATTGCAAGATCGGGAACACCGGCGGGCATACTGCTTGCGCCGCCCGAAATCGTGCCTCCGGCCTGATTATTAACAATCTGCTGCTTCAGCGCATCAATCTGCGCTTGCAGCGCCTGAATTTGCGCTTGCTGCTCGGTAGCCTGAATGGCGCAAACATCGCCGGCGGCGACTGGAGCCGCTGACGCGGCTTTCTTTTCAGCGTTTTCAGCCGCCTGCTTGGCTTCCGGGGTCTTTTGCTCCGGCTTGGCCGTTTCTTTGGCAGTCTCCGTCGACGGCGCGACTTTCTCCGGCTCTGCTGCTGCGCCGACCGCGCCGGACAAGAGCAAACACATTACAGCGCACAGCACGAAAACGAACCTGACCCGCATTGTTACCCTCATCGGCAAAGCATTAAACCGCTTCTTTCATACCTTACCACGGCCATTTTGGACAGCAATTTTGACAAAAGTAAATTTCGCCTTGACAGGTGGCCGGCTTTTGGCCGTATGCTTGGGTATGGCTAAGTCACCAGCAATATTGAGTCTTTTGCGACCGCGACGCCGACCGCTGCGGTAAGCGGCGCGGGCGCCTTCCCCCTGCTGGAAGGCTGATGTTCGCGGGGAACATGCACAGAATCCCCGCCCATGAGACAATTTGCTGCCGCTTAGCGGCTCACAGGTAACAAAATGTTGGACTCCGCGAGTTCACAAACCCAGGCCGCCACGACGGTTGCCCCCTTCGCCACCCGCCGGTTGACGGTCAGCGATAGCGACGCGATTTTGGCGCTGCAGGATGCCGTAATCGAGGCGCTGCAACCGGCGGAGCGGCATTTCCTTAAACGCCGAGATGCCGACTATCTGGAGCGCCTGCTCACGCACGGCATCGGCATCGGCTGTTTTGACACCAGCAATGGCGCCCTGGTGTCGCAAGCCTTGCTGCGGCGCCAGACTTTCGCTAACAGCGAAACCAACTGCAACGTCAATAATTTTCTCCGCCATGCGGAAGAGCGGAACCCCAAAATCGCGCATCGCATTCTGCCGGAATTGCAACTGATCGGCTGGGGCGTCATCGGCACACTGCTCGTCTCGCCGTCCGATTGCTATCTGCGGCGCGGGCTGGCGCGCAACGTCATCGGCGCGATGATAGCGGATTATCACCGCGAAGGCGGCAAGCATCTGTTCGCCAGCACGGCTTTGGACAACGCCGGCTCGCAAAAAGTCTTTGCCGCGCATGGCTTTGAGCAGCTGGCCGCCGCCGTTGACCCCAAAGACGGCTGGCGCTGCGTCATCCTGCACCATCCGCCGCGCCACGAAGATTGACACGACAAGCCGATAGGCAGCCCCGCCCTCGTCAGGCTATGGTGCCAGCATGAGAACGGAGCGAATCAAAATCGCTGTCCTGCTAGACGTGGCGGCCAGCGCGCAGAATTGCGGCGTGAGCCTGATGTGGGAAAAACTGACCCAGGCCGCCGCCGCCAGCCGCCTGCCGATAGACGTCACGCTCTATCGCTACGGCAGGCCGC
>CAZBSB010000077.1:0-10250 GCA_964494535.1 uncultured Rhodospirillales bacterium | reverse complement strand
GCCATTTGCATTTGGGCAATTATCTCGGCGCCCTCCGCAACTGGGTGAAACTGCAGGATGAGGCTGAATGCTTCTATTGCGTGGTTGATCTGCACGCCATCACCATGCCGCAAGACCCCGCCGCGTTGCGCGCCGCCATCAGGGAAACCGCAGCGGTCTATATCGCCGCCGGCGTTGACCCGGCACGCAGCGCGCTGTTTCCGCAAAGCGCCGTCAGCGCGCATACCGAGCTGGGCTGGATTTTCAACACACTGACACCGCTGGGCTGGCTCAACCGCATGACGCAGTTCAAGGACAAAGCCAAGAACCAGGATTTGGAACTGCTGGGACTCTACGCCTATCCTGTGCTCATGGCGGCGGATATCCTGGCTTACAAAGCCACGCATGTGCCGGTGGGCGAAGACCAGAAGCAGCATCTGGAACTGACCCGTGACATTGCTGGCGCCTTCAACCGCCAGTTTGGGCAGGAGTATTTTCCGCTGCCGGAGCCGCAGATTTTGGGCGAGGCCACGCGGGTGATGTCCTTGCGCGACGGCACCAAAAAAATGAGCAAATCCGACGAATCCGATTATTCGCGCATCAATCTGACGGACGACGCCGACGCCATCGCGCTCAAATTCCGCAAGGCGAAGACGGATAGCGAACCGCTGCCGGACAATGTCGCCGGTTTGCTCAAGCGGCCGGAGGCGGACAATCTGGTGACCATCTATGCCGCCTTGACGGAGCAGACCAAAGCGAATGTGCTGGCCAAACATGCCGGTGAGCAATTTTCTGGCTTCAAGAAAACCTTGACGGAAATCGCGGTGGAGAAAATCGCGCCCATCACGCAGCGGATGCGGGAATTGCAAAGTGATGCCGCCGCGATTGATAAAATCCTGCAGCAAGGCGCCGACAAGGCGCGCGCTTTAACGGAAAAACACTTGGAGGAAATCAAGGATATTGTCGGCCTGTGGCGGGCGGGGCGCGTTTAGAGCAGATCGTGGTCAGGTGTTCTACCTGACCACGTGAATCTGCTCGCCTCCTTTATGATAGAGCATTTTCCGTGAACGGATGTGAACAGAAAATGCTCTAAGCGAACAGCGCGTCAACGTCGCTTTGCGATTGCACATGGTCGTCCGGCTTGCCGATCATCGCCGCGGCCTTGGCCTGCGCCGGCTCATCAATTTTGATGCCCATGCGTTGCAGCGTGTCGCTCAGATCAGCTTCCGCCTGGCGGATATTCTCCAGCGTACGCGCGATGCGCTGTCCGGTCAGGTCTTGGAACGAGCAGGCGGTGAGAATCTGCGTCACCTGCAGCTCGATTTTCTGCAGCCAGGCGCTACGCGCGGCTTCGTCCGCCCAACTCACCGGTTGACGGGTCATATCGGCTATGGTCGTGGCGGCGTCCATGATGCGGTTGGCGGCTTCTTCCGTGGTTTTGACCACGGCGTCCAACTCCACGCCGACATTGTGCGGCGTGGCGCCGTCGCCGCGAAAAGACACGGCATTCAACAGCGCCAAGACCTCGCTGAAACGCGCCGTCATCGCCTCTTCGTTCATGCCCAACATCTGGCCGGTGGCGTTGATCTCGAACGACACTTCGTCAAACCGGCGCGTCACGAAACGGCGCAGATCAAGCAACTCTTGCTGCATAGCGGTCAGCAGCGCGGCGGCGTCATTCTTGGCTAAGGCGGCGTTATCCATAGCCGCAGAATGCCGCAGGAACCCTAACAAAGGCTTATTTTCCATCATATCAGGTTGTTCGGCACGCGCCTTAGGCCGTCAAAACTTACCGCTTCGTTAAGCGGCTTCCAGCCAGACGCCCAGCGCGCCACGCGCCCTGTCCGTATAAAGTTTCTTGCGCTCGCGGGCGCCGATGCGCTTGGGTTCGTCCGCCAAGGGCGGGAACAAGCCGAAATTGACATTCATCGGCTGGAACGTCTCGGCATCGGCCAGACCGGTGATATGCGCCAGCAAGGCGCCGAGCGCAGTTTCCGGTGGCGGCGGCGCCTGAATGCGGCCGTGCCGTGCGGCGGCGGCGAAGCGGCCGGCCAGCAGGCCAATAGCGGCGGACTCAATATAGCCTTCCACGCCGGTCATCTGGCCGGCGAAGCGCAAATGCGGCCGCGCCTTCAGGCGCAATTCCGCATCCAGCAGCCGCGGGCTGTTGATGAAAGTGTTGCGGTGCATCCCGCCCAGGCGAGCGAATTCCGCCTGCTCCAGCCCCGGAATCGTGCGGAAAACGCGCACTTGCTCGGCATGTTTGAGTTTGGTTTGGAACCCGACCAAATTATAAAGTGTGCCAAGCGCATTATCCTGCCGCAGTTGGATGACGGCATAAGGGCGCCCTGGCGTGTGCGGGTTGGTAAGACCCACTGGCTTCATCGGCCCATAGCGCAGCGTATCCACGCCGCGCTCCGCCATCACTTCGATTGGCAGGCATCCCTCGAAATACGGCGTGTTTTTTTCCCATTCCTTAAACTCGGTTTTCGGCGCCGTGCGCAATTCAGCGATGAAGGCCAGATATTGCTCTTTGTTCAGCGCGCAGTTGATATAATCGGCGCCGGTGCCGCCGGGGCCTTCCTTGTCATAGCGCGACTGCAGCCAGGCGCGGCTCATATCAATGCTTTCCCGATATACGATGGGCGCTATCGCGTCGAAAAATGCCAGCGCATCGGCGCCGGTCACCTGGCGGATGGATTCAGCTAGACTACCCGAGGTCAAAGGGCCGGTCGCTATGATCGCCGAATCCCAGATATCCGTCGCACTCAATTCCGGCAAGGTGCTAATTTCTTCCCGCACCACAGTCACGAGCGGGTGCTGGCTGATCGCTTGCGTCACCGCCGCCGCGAAACCTTCCCTGTCCACCGCCAGCGCGCCGCCGGCCGGCACCTGATGCCGTGCCGCGACTTCTAGCAGCAAAGAACCGCAACGGCGCATTTCCTGGTGGAGCAAGCCAACGGCGTTATAATCCGCATCGTCGGAACGAAAAGAGTTGGAACAGACCAGCTCCGCGAAGTCACCGGTCTGGTGCGCCTCCGTGGGGCGGTGCGGGCGCATTTCGTGCAACACAACAGGCACATCAGCCGAAACCAGCTGCCACGCCGCCTCGGCGCCGGCCATGCCGGCGCCGACTACATGAACAGGTAACACGCCTATTTGACGTCGGCAGCGACGCGAACTTTCAAAATCTTCGTTGGATCGTTGACGACGCCGTTATTAAAGGTCTCGCCCTTCTTGATCATATCCACGAATTCCATGCCGGACGTGACCTTGCCCCACACGGTATATTTGCCGTTGAGGTGCGAAGCTGAAGCCAAGCAGATGAAAAACTGGCTGTCCGCCGAGTTTGGGTCATCGGTTCGCGCCATGGAGACGGTGCCGCGCACATGCGGCTCGTTGCTGAATTCCGCCTTCAGTTTGTTGCCGCTGCCGGGGCCGCTGCCCGTGCCGGTGGGGTCGCCGGTCTGCGCCATGAAGCCTTCGATCACGCGATGGAACACCACCTCGTCATAAAAGCCTTTACGCGCCAGCTCTTTGATTTGCTTGACATGATTGGGCGCCAGATCCGGGCGCATCTGGATGACAATGCGGCCGAAGGCGAGGTCGAGATAGAGCGTGTTTTCCAAATCCATGGCGATCATGTCCTTGTTATCAGCAGCGGTAGCGGCAGGCGATAGTCCCAATAGAGCGGCCAGGCCAAAAACCGCGCACAAAGCGGTCAGAAATTTAGGCAGTTTCATGGCACTCCTCCGGGAAGTTTAACAACGAATCTAAAGCACGATTGTGAGCGAAAGATGGCGGCTTGTCACCAGGCAAATTAGCGTTCCAGCAGCCGTTCCACAGTCTGGACGATCTGCGGCGCCAGGGGCGACGTCGTGGGCAGAAACCAGTCATGCATGAAGCCTTCCGGCGCCACCAGATATTTGTGGAAATTCCATTTCGGGCTGCCGACGAAGCCGGCCCACCGACCCGCCCATTTATAAAACGGGTGCTTGCCGAAACCAAACACCTTGGTCTTGCCGGTGATGGGAAAATCCACGGCGAATTCGCGCAAACAAAAGCCGCGCAGTTGGTCATCCGGCAACGGCTCCTGCTTGCCAAAATCGTTGCTGGCCACGCCAACGACCACCAGGCCGCGGTCGCGATAACGCGTCCATAGTTCCTGCAGCTCCTTGAATTGCGGCGTAAACCCGCATTGCGAAGCCGTATTGACGATGAGCAGCGGCTGCCCTTGCCAGTTGGCCAGCGGCAACACCAGGCCCTCCGGCGTGTTGAAGCTAAAATCAAAGGCCGTGATCGGCCGCAAGGGCGGGGTCTTGGGCGCCTGCTTGGTTTTTTTCTTCTCGGCTTTCTTGCTCATCGGTATTGCCCTTCGCTGCTACCGCCGCCGGTCGAAATACTGTCCGTCTGGAACCCGCCGAGATTGCGAAGATAGATTGACAGCATGAAAGACGTGCCGGATTCAAGGTCAGGCCGTGTCACATTCTCGCGGCTGGCAATCAAGGATACGGTCGTGCATTCGTCGGCATAGCTCAAAGTCGCGCGGGTAGAGCGCGGCCCGGCGTCGCTCTTCAGTGCGCGACGCTGTGACACTGCCAGGTTCCAGTGCGGCAGGAACTGGCTGGTCGCGCCATAGGTCAACTCCGCCACCGTGCCCTGATTATTGTTGGTGTCCAGACCATCCACCGAGAGATATTGCACACTGGGGCGGAACCATGGCCGGCCGGCATAAGCAGACAATTCGCTGTAGCGCGGTTCGAACGTGTCTTTGTTCAACCGGAAATTGTAGCGCGCGCCGAACCAGCTGACCGGCTCGGCATTGATATAGCCGACGATGTCGGACTGCCGGTCGCGCAGGCCGGAGGTCGGCAGAAAATCGTCGTTGGAGTTCAGCCTTGAACTGGCGCCGAACATCAAATCATAGCGCCCCCCCTCATTGCCGAAGGCGGCAGCGCGAACACCATAGGTGGCGCGCAGACCGCTCTCAAACCGGTCAACGCCGGAAAAGCGATTGATGCCGTAGAGGTTCGTGTAATCGAATTCAGTACCCTGGCTGTCTTCGTTCGCGGCATAGGGGTTTCTGGCGAGATTCGGCGTGGCGGTCAGCATGACAATCGGCTCTACCAACTGTTGCCAAGCCTCGCCTTGCCGCCCCAGCGGATAGCGCAGCGTCACACTTCCCACCGGCAGCAGGCGGCCGCTATATGCGTCGCTGTAAGTTTTGCCTGAATTTTGTGGGTCATCCAGCCTGTTGGCCCAGAACAGATCGCCGCGCACCCGTCCCGCAACGCTGGCGACCAGGCCGAGATCTGACACCATCTGACGCTCCCACCCGGCCGCCAGCGAGAAGCGCCGCGAATCCGGTCCGCGCGTGGCCGCCGAAGTAGCACTGCGGTCGCGCGTGAGATTGATCATGCTGGCCGCTATGTCCCAGCGCCCGCCCAAAGTCTGGTTGGGTTCGCCGATGTCATCATAGCTGGCGCGCAGCGCCACCGGCTCCACCTGGTGGTCGCCGGAACGTAAATCCTGGAAATAAAAGGCATCCAAACCCATGAAGCTACGCTGGCGAAACCGCTCAAGATAAGCACGGTTCTGTAACACATCGCGGGTAGGGATACGGTAGCGGTAGAGATAGCTTTTGTCCGACGTCGCCGCAATTTCCAGACCAGCGCGGTGCCGTTCGCCCAAATCAAACCGCACATCGCCGAACAGATGGCCGCGCAGCGCGTCGCGCTGCAATTCGCTTTCGTCGGTCACGCGATCGGCGACCACCATGCTGCCGTCAAACTGCAGCGCGCCATGCACGAAACGTTGCCGATATTGTCCGGCAAACTGGAATCCGTCTTTGCCGCTGAAGGTGGGACTTATGGTCAGGTCTTTGTCCGGCGCGATGTCATAATAGTAAGGTATGGTGGCAAAGGTGCCGATATTGTTGCTGGTGCCGACCATGGGCGTCAGGAAGCCGCTCTTGCGCTTCACGCTGGGGTCGGGGTGGGAGAAATAGGGCGTATAAAACACCGGCACACCCCAGAATTCCAGAAACGCGTCGCGGTAGGTGATGCGCTTATCCTCATTGTCATGCAGCACTTTCGCGGCCTTCAGCTGCCAGATCGGCGCTTTGGCGGGTGCTTCCTTGCATAAATCGCAGGCGGAATAAACGGCGCGGCGTAGGATGATATAGCGGCCATCCACGCGCTCGCCTTCCTGCGCGGCGAAGCGCGAATTATCCACCAGTAACATGCTGATCTGATCCACGAAGCCCTGCTTCATGTCGCTGGTCACTTCGGCCTGCTCGGCGAAACTCACGGCGCCGGTCTCGTCCTGGATGCTGACATGGCCAGTCGCGGTCACGACATCGCGCTGCTTGTGGTAGGTGACTCTGTCCGCCCGCAACTGGTGCGCGCCCTGCGTGATGACCACATGCCCTTCGGCGGTGGCGATGGCGCCGTTTTGATCGTAGCTGACCTGGTCGGCTTCCAGAACGACCGGCTCTTTAGTGTCAGTCGGCAGCACGGGGGTCTCTTGCGCCCACGTCGGAAAAGCGGCAAGCCCAAGAATCAGCAGGAAAATATAGCTACGAATGACCATCAGGCTAAGGTGCCAGAGGCCGCGCGACAGGTAAAGGGCTGAAAATGATACGCTTTCGGAACAAGATATTGTTCAGCCACGCATGAAAGCCGGCAGATGGTCGCCGAAACCGTTCCCGCTGGCGTGGCCATCGTCTTCGGCCGGCGCTGGCGCGGCGCGGGGTGGCCGGGCGCGGGGTGCAGGATTGTCTTGCCGGCTCTCACGACGGGGGGGACGTTCACGCCTGGCTCGTTCCGGCCGGTTGGTGGGCGGCGGCGCATCGTTGGCCTCTACAGCCACGGCGATATTCAACACCGGCAAGGGCTGTTTGATCAATTTTTCAATCGCTTCAACCAGCTTGTCTTCATCGCTGGTCGCCAACGTATAAGCCACGCCAGATTTGCCGGCGCGCCCCGTCCGGCCGATGCGATGCACGTAATCCTCGGCATTAAACGGCACGTCGAAATTGAACACATGGCTCAGGCCGCTAATGTCCAGGCCGCGCCCGGCCACGTCGCTGCACACCAGAATATTGATCTGATTGCGCTTGAAGGCTTCCAGTGTCTCGGTGCGCTTGCTCTGCACCATATCGCCGTGCAGCGCGCCGACATTTAAGCCATGGCGTTGCAGCGAAGTGAGCAGCACCGCCACATCGCGCTTGCGGTTGCAGAAGATCATGGCGTTCTGCACTGCTTCCTGCCGCAGCAGGTCGCGCAGCACTTCGCGCTTCTGGCGCTCGCTGACCTTGACCAGATGCTGCGTCACAGTCGCCGCGGTGGTGGCGGAGGGCGCGACGGCCACTTCCTTCGGGTTGCTGAGGAACCGCTTGGCGATCTTCTTCACTTCCGGCGCCAGCGTGGCGGAGAAGAACAAGGTCTGGCGCAGCGGCGGCAGCAAGGAAACGATTTTTTCGACATCGGGAATAAACCCCATGTCCAGCATCCGGTCGGCCTCGTCAATCACCAGGATTTTGATGTCGTTGAGCAGTACACGGCCGCGGCCGTGCAAATCCATCATGCGGCCGGGGGTAGCGATCAGCACATCAACGCCGCGATCCAACAGCTTGATCTGCTCGTCCATCGTCTCGCCGCCGATCAGCAGCGCCATGCTCAGCTTGTGGTATTTGCCATAAGTCTGGAAATTGTCCGCCACCTGGGTCGCCAGCTCGCGCGTCGGCGCCAGCACCAGCGAGCGCGGCATCCGCGCCTTGGCGCGACCCTGCGCCAGAATCTCGATCATCGGCAACGTGAAGCTGGCCGTCTTGCCCGTGCCTGTCTGCGCGCAGCCCATCACGTCACGCCCCATTAGGACATAGGGGATCGCTTGTTCCTGGATGGGCGTGGGCTTGGTATAGCCTTTTTCCAGGACGGCCTTCACAACGTCGGCGCTCAGCCCCAGTTCGGTGAAGCCTTCGGGAGCGGCCGGTGCGTTGGCGTCCAATTCCGTCTCGGAATGTTCAGTGGTGTCGGAACTCAAGTTATGCTGTCCGTCAGCGGGTCGCGGATAGCGCGGCGCGCGGTTTAGGGTTGACATCAGGCCGGTAATGCCTTGATTTGCGCGGGTCATAGCACAATTTCATGGGCGTGATGCAATAAAATTATCACTTGCGGGCGGACAGGACGGCATAAAGCATGGATTCCATTGTATTTTTGCCAGGCCTGCTGTGCGATGCCCGCCTCTGGCAGGCGCAGACCACCGCGCTGGCGGGGGCTTTTGACTGCCGTGTGCCGGCTTTGGACGGCGAAGACAATATCCCCGCCCTCGCGCGCCATGTCTTGGCCGAGGCGCCGGAGCGATTCAGCTTGATCGGCCTTTCGATGGGCGGCTATGTCGCGATGGAAATCATGCGGCAAGCACCGGAACGCGTGACCCGCCTGATGCTGTGCGACACCTCGGCGCGACCAGACACGCCGGAGCAGAAAGAGCGGCGGCAAACTTTGCTCACGCTCTCGCGCAGCGGTAAGTTCAAAGGCGTAACGCCACGCCTGCTGCCCAGCCTGATTCATCCCGACCGCCTGCAGGACACGGCCGTGACCGAACCCATTCTCGCCATGGCGGCACGCATCGGGCGGGAAGGCTTCCAACGCCAGCAAACCGCCATCATGGGACGTATAGACAGCCGCCCCTTCCTGCCAAATATCGCCTGCCCTACCAGCATCATCGTCGGCGCCAACGACCAGCTGACCCCGCTGCCAATCGCGCAGGAGATAGCCGCCTTGATTCCGCAAGCCAGCCTAGAAATCATCCCCCACTGCGGCCACCTGCCGCCGCTGGAGCAGCCGGCGGCATACAACCAGCTGCTGCTTGCTTGGTTGAAGACCAACCTCTAGTGCTTGCCAGATGTTCAGTATCTTGCTGTCTAAAGCGCCACTGATTTTGTTGCGCTGTAATAATTTTGGGTAGCGGCTTAGCCTGTGACCTTGGTGTTTTTCTGTTGCCCCTTTTAATCGCACAAGGGGCATGCATAAATTCGCATTAGGTCAAACATTACGTATAGTTAAAGTTTTTCTTTTGGTTTGCCGGAAACATTCTGTTCCATATAGCGCCTGATATCTTCCTGATATTCTATTTCCCATTCAGTCTTAGCCTCTTTCAAGGTATTGCTGGAAGTGTTCTGTTCCTTATAGCGCCTAATGTCTTCATTAATTTCATCTTCCCACTCAGTTCTAGCCTTCCTGAGAACATCCAAGACTGTATCAAGGACACAGCAATCATTAATCATATCAGCCAGCATGTCCTCATCTTGGGTGTTTTTCATGTCGTCTTTGTATTTTTGTATGCGGAACTCGCACGCCCCAATGAGCTCGTTTAGCCCAGCATAGAAGAGTGTGATTTCTATATTTTGTGAAGCCATCAGGCTGAACTACATCATTTCCACGCAGGCATCCACAAAGGCTGCGTTATCGTTTTCTGTATTTATTGATTTCACTGGAGCGGGCGAAGGGATTCGAACCCTCGACCCTAACCTTGGCAAGGTTATGCTCTACCCCTGAGCTACGCCCGCATCCATCGGAAATTAAAACAGCTTGCTCACGCAAACTACTGGCCAAGGCAAACAATTTGCCTGTTGGCCGGCTGCAGGTCAAGCGCAATTATTTCCTCAGCATTGCAAGGAAATTAGGCTCAAGCTTGCCGGCTACCGTGCACCTGGGGCGCTAGTTGCAGCCAATGCTGCCGACCGTTTTGGAACAGCATTTGCCCCTGATAGCCGGTGGCCAGAACGGCCGACTGGAACGCGGCTTGCAGCTCCTGCTGCAATGCTACCGTCAGTGGCTGGGCGGTACGTAGCACCAGGTCAAACTGTTGCTGTTTGACGAAGCCGTCAAGCTGCATGGCGCCGAGGCGCGAGAAGGTCACGTCTATTACAAAACGTGTCTGCTGCGTTTTCTCCAGAGTTGCCGCGTCCTGGGCTTGGCCATCATCCCGCCGCTGCTGGTTATGATGCACATAAATCTGCAGTGGCAGCACATGTTGTTGGTCAAGCAGCGGCAATTGATAGACCCGCCAATCGCCGACCACGGCATCCGTGGTCGTGCCGCCATGTTGCTGCAGTTCCTGCTGCAGCGCCTCCAGCACCGTCTTGCGGCCGCCTTGTTCCAATGCCGCCACATTGTCTTTGCCGAGCCACAGACGTGGGTCTTGCTGCCGCATGGCGCCCAGCATCACCAGCAGCGCGCCGGCCAAGGCATTGTCAGGGCGTG
>CAZBSB010000076.1:0-10284 GCA_964494535.1 uncultured Rhodospirillales bacterium | reverse complement strand
TCACCTCCGACAATGTGGAAGTCAGCCTGGATCAAATGACCGCCGTGCGTTTCGGCGATTATCTCAACTCCATTCCGCTGCCCGCCATGCTGGCGGTGTTCAAGGCGGAGGAGTGGGACAATTCCGCGCTGATGATGATTGACAGCGCCATGATCTATTCGGTGGTGGATGTCCTGCTGGGCGGCCGGCGCGGCACGGCGGCGATGCGCGTGGAAGGCCGGCCTTATACGACCATCGAGCGCAATTTGGTGGAGCGCCTCGTGCGCGTGGTGCTGGCGGATATCAGCGGCGCGTTTGATCCGCTGTCGCCAGTCCCTTTCCGGTTTGATCGGCTGGAAACCAACCCGCGCTTCGCCACCATCGCCCGCCCGGCCAACGCCGCCGTGCTGGCCAAACTGCGGATTGATATGGAAGACCGCGGCGGCAAGATCGAAGTGTTGATACCCTACGCGACGCTGGAGCCAATCCGCGAATTGCTGCTGCAGATGTTCATGGGCGAGAAATTCGGCCGTGACTCCATCTGGGAAACTCACTTGGGCAATGAATTGCTGTCCACGGACATGGCGATGCACGCGGTGTTGGACGAGATTAGTCTGCCGCTTGGTGATGTCATGAATTGGCGCGTCGGCTCGCGCATTTTCCTCAACGTCAAGGCGGACGATATGGTGGAACTGCGCGCCGGCGATACGCCGCTGTTTCGCGGCAAGATGGGGCAGCGCAATGATAATATCGCGGTGCAGGTGGAGCAGAGCAACATCAAGCAGCCGAAGCCGGAGGCATCGGCCTGATGGCAGGCGGCGCTACGACCGCTTTCGTTTTGCTGGTTGTGACGCTGATCGGATTCTGGCTCTATTATCACCGCCAGCGCCGGAAAGAGCGGCGCGACGCTGCGGCGCGGCAGGCGGCGCGCGATAACGACGGTTACAGCGACAGCGCGCCGGACGCGACGCATGATGCCGCGGCGAGTGATTCAGGTGGTGGTGATTAAACAAGGCGGTTAGGACGCAGGCAAACATGGAATGGGTCAAACTCCTGCTGGATATCATCATCATCGCCGCGCTGGTGGCGGCGGTGCGCTATGCTTGGCGGCTGGAAAAACAGCTGCGTCTGCTGCGTGAGAGCCGCGAGGAAATGGCGCGCTACACCGCCGATTTCGCGCGCAATGTGGATCGCGCCGAAACCGGCATCAAGAGCCTGAAGCTGATGGCGCGCGCCAGTGGCGACGATCTGGAGCAGCTGGTGGAGAAGGCGCAGGCGCTGCGTGACGAACTGCAATTCGTGGTGGATCACGCCAACAGCATCGCCGATAAAATCACCCGCCTGGGCGGCCAGCTGGCACAGCAACAGAGCAAAGTGGCGGAAAGCTCTATGCCCGCGGCGTCCCCACCAGCAACGCCCGCGCCCGCTATGGAGCGGCCGCCCTTGCGCGCCGTGACGGGCGGCGCCGCAGTGGCACCTGAACCGCGCAGCCGTGCCGAGCGCGAATTGCTGCAGGCGTTGCAACGGATGCAGGAGCGCGGCGGATGACCCGGTTTTTCCAACCGCGCTATTTTGTGCTGACGCTCACGGCGCTGGCGCTGGTGGTGCTGGGCGTGCGGCTGGAAGGCCTGGCGCGCAGCCTGTTTGACGGCACGACCAGCCCGACCATCGCCAGCGCCGTGGCCGAAGACGCGCCGCCCAAAGTGGAAGTGCCGGCCGTGACGACCGCAACTGAAAAACCGGCGGCTGACAGCCCGCCCGCCCAGGCCGCCGGCGCCGACAAGCCGGCCGCGGCGGATGAAAAACCGGAACCCGCCGCCAGCCACGCCGCGGTCGTGCCGCAGGATTTGAGCGCAGGCGAAATGGAAGTGCTGAAACAACTCTCCAGCCGCCGCGCTTTGCTGGATGAGCGCGAACGGTTGCTGCAGGAAAAGACCGCCATTCTGCAGGCGGCGGAAATGCGCGTAGACCAGAAGGTCAAGGCGATGGAGAAACTGCGCGGCGAATTGCAAGCCATGTTGGGGCAGGTGGATGAGCAGCAGCAGACGCAAATTGACAATCTAGTGAAAACCTATGAGGCGATGAAGCCCAAGGAAGCCGCGCGCATCATGCAGACCTTGGAATTGCCGGTGCTGCTGGGCATGATGCGGCAGATGAAACCGGCCAAAATCGCGCCGATTTTGGCGGAAATGGACGCACCGAAAGCCAAGGAAATAACCCTAACGCTGGCCAAGCATCATCAATTGCCGGATACCAAGGCGGCGCAGTAGCCGCGAACGAGTGCCGGCTTATGCGCCGGCGTTTACTTCTCCTTTACCGTGCCGGTAAGGATTTTTTCAGCAACTTGCGCCACACTGCGTCTAGGCACCACAGCGCATAGCCCTCGCTTTCTCGAAGATCCGTCGCATCAGGCAGGAGACCATAATGTCCGTTGATATGAATATGAACATCCTGATCGTGGATGATTACAAGACCATGCTGCGCATCATCAGCAATCTGCTCAAGCAGCTGGGCTTCAAGAATATCGAGGAAGCGACGGATGGCAGCGAAGCCCTACGTAAATTGCGCGAAGGCAATTTCGGCCTGGTGATCTCCGACTGGAACATGGCGCCGATGACCGGCCTCCAGCTGCTGAAGGAAGTGCGCGCCGACGGCAAGCTGAAGCCGCTACCCTTCATCATGGTGACGGCGGAAAGCAAAACCGAAAATGTGGTGGAAGCCAAGACGGCGGGCGTGAGCAATTATATCGTCAAGCCCTTTAATGCCGAAACCTTGAAACAAAAGCTCAGCTCCGTGCTGGGCGCGTTCTAAGCAAGAGGTTAGGCGCATGGAACGCACTCCCGCATCTTCCCCGATCGGACTGCAGCAGCAGATTCAACAGGCGCTGGCCAAAGCGCAGGAGCCGCTGAACCGCGACGAGGTCAGCCACATCATCCGCGACGTGATGGGCAGCCTGGAAGGCGACCTGTCCGCCACCGACGCGAAATTTTACCGCGAAATCGAAGCCCTGGCGCGCTATATCCGCAACGCCAAGGCGGAAATCGCTTCCATCCGCCCCAAGGACATCACCAGCGAGCATATCCCCATCGCCACCGACCAGCTGGATGCCGTGGTGGGCGCCACCGAGGAAGCCACCAACAAAATCATGGATGAATGCGACGCGATCAGCGCCATCGCCGCCACCCTGCCGCCCGAGCAAGGGGAACAGCTGACCGCCGCCGTGACGCGGATTTTTGAAGCCTGCAATTTCCAGGACTTGACCGGCCAACGCATCAGCAAAGTGGTCAATGCCTTGAAGCATATCGAAGGCAAAATCGGCGCGCTTATGACCGCGCTGGGCGAAGAAGCCTGCGCCGCGCCGCCGCCCGCGCCGACAGAGGACGAAGACCCGGAAAAGAAGCTGCTCAACGGCCCGCAAATGCCCGGCCAGGGCGTGAGCCAGGACGATATTGACCGGCTGTTCGGCTGACGCCGCGCCACAGCGCCGGCGCCGTTTTCGTTTCCCTTTACCAACCGCTTGTCAGTTTGCGCGCTTTGCGGCAGTTTTGTGCCATGGCTAGGCTTCCCTCCATCTCCGCCGCCGCCTTTCTGGTCTTCTCCGGCGTCGCCCTCAGCAGTTCTTGTGTTATCGCCGCGGAGACTGTTTCCGCAGTGGCCGTGCGCGGTGGCGCGCATGGTGGTTTCGACCGGCTGGTGTTCGATTGGCCGCAGGCCGTGGCCTATCAAATCAAACGTGACGGCGCCATGGTGACCGTGGAATTCGCCGCACCGGCGCAATTCACAACCAAGGGCGCGCGCTGGGAGAAATTGCGGCGCATCGCGCAGCCTGGCGCGGTCGTTGCTGCATCCGGCAGCCGCTACCAGTTCAGCGTCGCCCCGCGCGCTGGCATCAAGGCGTTCCGCAGCGGGACGGCGCTGGTGGTGGATATTAGCGGCGTGGCAGCAGTAGCAACATCCGCGCCGCCGCCGCCGGCCGTGGCGGCTACGTCATCACCGGTCAAGGAAGTTGTAGCACCGGCGCCGTCGGCAGCAGCGAACGCAGCAACCGGTGCCGATCTGGCGCCGCTGGCGCTCGCGCCCGTCGCTGATCTGGCGCGCCAAGCGCCCGCGCCGCCTGACGCGCGCCGCGCTCGTCAGGCGCTGGACACGCTGGCGGCGACGCGCTGGCGCCAAGAAGCACCGGCGCCGCTCACCGCTAGCCAGGTGCCGGTGCCGGCGGCGGGGCAGCCGCCGCAATTGCTGGTGCAGCTCAATCCGGGCGTACCGTTGGCGCTGGCTGCCTATGTGCGTGGCGGCTATGGTTATCTGATTTTCGAGCGCAAGCTGGCGCTGGATAACAAGGCGCTCATCAGCGCGCCGCTGCCGGCTTTGGCGCTGCAGCCGCTGAATCTCGATAAAGCCACCGGCTGGCGCTTCGCCATGCCGCGTGGCGCCGATTTGCGGGTAGATCGCAACGGTTATAGCTGGCGGGTCTATCTGGCGGGCGACCGCCGACAAATTCCTATCACGCTGGAACTGCAGGCGGAGCCGAATTATCCGTTGGGGGCGCGGTTGTTCTTGCCCGTCGTCAGCCCGCCGCCGGTGGTCACGCTGACCGATCCGGTGATCGGCGATACGCTCTCGGTCGTGCCGCTGCTCAACCCGGGCGATGCTTTGACCAAGCCGCGCCATTACGCCGATTTGTCGCTGCTGCCCACGGCACAAGGGCTGGTGGTCGCGCATCGCAACGATATGTTGGCGGTGCGCCAGGTGCCCAACGGCATCGAGATGAGCGCCGCCGACGGGCTGCGCCTGTCGCCGGCGCAAGATAGCGGCCTGATGTCGCGGGTCGAGGCCAGTCGCGCCGCTAATCAGTCAACCTTGTTCGATTTCGGGCGCTGGCGCGGCCGCCCGGGCGAAAGTTTTACCGACGCACGGCAGCGCCTGATGCAGAATATCGTGGATGTGCCGGAAGATGAGCGCGACCGCGCCCGCATCGCGCTGGCGCGGCTCTATTTCGCTTATGGCTATGCGGCGGAGGCACTGGCGCTGTTGAATTATGTGCAGGAGCGGCTGCCGGATTTGTTCGTGCGGCCGGAGTTCCGCGCCCTGCACGGCGCGGCACAGATTCTCGCTAATAATCCTGCTGCCGGCCTGCAGGATTTCGCGAGTCCCGAGTTGCAGGCTGCCGTGGAGCGGCCGCTGTGGGAGGCGCTGGCGCTAGCACAGCTGCGCGACTATCCGGCGGCGGCGAAAAAATTCAACGCCACGATTGACCGGATTGACGATTACCCGGCGCCCATCTTCGCGCGCTTCGCCGCCATGGCGCTGGAAGCGGCGGTAGCAAATGGCGAGGCGACGAAGGCCGACCAGTGGCTGGAAAACTGGCGTCTCGGCAAGCAGCATCCGGAGTTTCTGGAGTCGGCGGCGGCGCACTACCTCCAGGGTGTGGCCTATTACACCTTGAAGAACAGCGAGCAAGCGGCCAAGCATTGGCGCATCGCCGCCGCTGGCCAAGACCGACTCTATCGCACCCGGGCGGAAATCGCGCTGGTGGATTATGACCTGGGGCGCGGCAAGCTGACGGCGGCAGCGGCGGCGCAGCGGCTGGAAGGGCTGCGCTTCGCCTGGCGCGGCGACGCGCTGGAGTGGGAAGTGCTGCGGCGGCTGGGGCTGTATTATTTCCAGGCCGGCAAATTCCGCGACGGTTTCGTGAATCTCGAACGTGCGCGCCGGCTCTATCCCACGATGCCGGGCAACGAGGCGCTGGCGCAAAAACTTTCCGACACGTTCCACGATCTATTCACGACCGACCTCGGCAACCAGCTCTCGCCCCTGGAAGCGCTGTCGCTCTATCAGGATTACCGTGGCCTGGTCACCGACCCCGCCGTGGCGCGGCCGATCATGCAGTCTCTGACCGGCCGGCTGGTGCAGATTGATCTGTTGGAACAGGCCGGTTTGCTGTTGCAGGATTTGATGCGCAGCAGCACCGGCGAAGATAAAGCGCGCATCGGCGCCCGTCTGGCCGGCATCAGCCTGTTGGACAAGCAACCTAACAAGGCGCTGACCGCTTTGGCCGACAGCCAGGCCGACAATCTGCCGCCCAATCTGCAACAGGAGCGCCAATTGTTGCAGGCGCGAGCGCTGATTGAGCAGAACCGCACCGATGAGGCCAAGACGATTTTGCAGGCGCGTAGCGACGACACCGCGCTGCAATTGCTGGCCGACATCGCCTGGCGCGCCGGCGACTGGGGCGAAGCCGCGCGCCTGTTGCGGCAACGGTTGGGCGCCGCAAGCCGCGAGGCCTTGCCGCCCGATCGGGCGCAACTGGCGGTGCGCGCCGCCACGGCACTGGCCTTGGCGGGCGACCAAACCGGGCTGGAACAATTGGCCAAAGATTTTGGCGTGGCGCTGCGCGCCACGCCGCAATATCCCGTTTTTGCTGTCTTGACCGAAAGCCAGGATGTCCAATCCCTGCGTGAGATCGCCGCTCGCGTCGGCAATGATGGCGCAGCGGACTCGTTCAACAAATTTCTGGAGCGTTATCGGGAAGCGTCCGGCGCGGCGCGGGAAGAAAAGCCTGGCGCACCTGCAACGCTACCCGCGCCAGTCACGCCGCCCTGACGATGTGGCGTTGTTCGCCCAGCCCCGTGCCGCCCATGGTCACGGTTTCGCCAAGCTGCAGATAGCGCGGCGGATTCATGCCGCGCCCCACGCCAGCCGGCGTGCCGGTGGCGATCACATCGCCCGGCTCCAAGATCATAAAGCGGCTGCAATAAGCGACCAAAGCCGCGACGCTGTAAATCATCTGCGCCGTGCAGCCGTCTTGCACGTGCTCGCCGTCAATCGCCGTCCAAAGCTGCACCTGTTGCGGGTCGGGCAAGGCGGCGGCCGGCACTAGCCAGGGGCCGAGCGGGCAGAAGCTGGCGGCGCTTTTGCCTTTGGTGTGCTGCTGGCCGCCGCGCTCAATCTGGAAGGCGCGTTCGGAAACGTCGTCCAGCAGGCAATAGCCGGCGACATAATCCAGCGCCGCGGCTTCCGGCACATTCAGCGCGGTTTTGCCCATCACCACGCCCAATTCCACCTCCCAATCCAGCTTCGTGCCTTCCTTGGGCATGATGATCGGGTCATGCGCGCCGCACAGTGCCGATGTCGCCTTCAGAAACAAGGTCGGCTCCGTGGTTGGGCGGGAACCGGTTTCCACGACATGCTCATGATAATTGAGCGCGATGCCGATGATTTTGCCCACGCCGCCCACGCAGGCTCCAAAGCGCGGCGTGTCGCGCACCAACGGCAGGGCGGAACAATCGCGGGTCGCCAATACGCCCAAAAAATCCGGTGCCAGCGCCGCGCCGCGCCAATCTGCGACCCACGGACGCGCATCGCGCAGCCGGTCGTGGTCATCCAAAATGCCGGGGATTTCCTGTCCAGGGGCGCCAAACCGCACCAATCGCAGCATCGCTAGCAGTCCTTTTGATATGGCGTGGCACAGGGTCAGCCAGAATGGCATTAAAAAGCAGAATTTTCAAGAAGTTGGCAACCACCTCCGGTGGCGCTTTCCATTTCCCTTTGCCAGCAAACTGCATTATATCAGTCGCGGCTGCCGTCATGGCTGTGTGCCGGCCGATATCCCGTGAGGAGAGAGCGTTATCATGGCGCCGAGCGCGCACCCTGCCCTGCTGCCTGCCGGCTTTGCCGATGTGCTGTCGCCCCGCGCCGCGCAGGGGGATGCGCTCACCCAGACCGTCATGCAGCTTTGTGAATCGCATGGCTATGACCGTGTGGCGCCGCCTTTGCTGGAATATGAAGATAATCTGCTGGCTGGTCCCGGCACCAGCCTGGCGGCGCATACCTTTCGGTTGATGGATCCGCTCTCCGGCCAGATGCTGGCGTTACGCGCTGATATGACCGTGCAGGTGGCGCGCATCGCTACCACGCGGCTGGCCGAAGCGCCGCGCCCGCTGCGTCTCGCTTATGCCGGCCAGGTCGTGCGGCAGGGCAATAGCGAACACCGGCCAGAGCGTCAAAGCGGCCAGGTGGGACTGGAACTGATCGGCTCGGCCAGCCCGGCGGCGGATGCCGAAATCATCCTGTTGGCCTGCCGTAGTCTGCAGGCCGTGGGCATCACGGATTATACGCTGGATATTTCTTTGCCCACGCTGGTCAGCGGCCTGTGCCGCGCCCAAGGGTTGGACGCTGCGCTAACGGCGCAATTGCGCCAATTGCTGGACAGGAAAGACCAGGCGGCGGTGGCGGCCATGAACCTACCGCTCACGCCGCTGCTCTTGGCGTTGTTGCGGCTCAGCGGGACGTTGCCCACGGCGTTGCAAGGTTTGGCGCAACTCACGCTGCCATTATCGCTGCAGGCTGAAGTCGCGCATCTGCAGGCCGTGTGGCAGCTGTTGAAAGATCAAGACTGCATCGGCAACGCGATGCTGGATTTGGTGGAATTTCGCGGCTTTGAATATCACACCGGCCTGGGTTATACATTGTTCGCCAATGGCCAGGGCGGCGAATTGGGGCGCGGCGGCCGTTATCATTCCAAGGCGCGCGGCTCGGTGGAGCCGGGCGAACCGGCCACGGGCTTCACCTTCTACAGCGAAAGTCTGCTGGCCGCGATGCCGGAGCCGCCACCGCCGCGCAAACTTTATCTGGCGCAGGAAACGCCCGAAACGCAGGCCGCGACACTGCGCGCCCAAGGCTATGTTACCATCCGTGCCCTGACGGCGGAAACGGACATCGCAGCGGCGGCGCGCCGCCAAGGCTGCGGCTATGTGCTGCAAGACGGTCAACCGGTCAAGATAGGATAAGCAACATGAGCAATGTGGCGGTCATCGGCGGCCAGTGGGGCGACGAGGGCAAGGGCAAGATCGTGGATTGGCTGTCAAGCCGCGCCGATGTGGTGGTGCGCTTCCAGGGCGGGCACAATGCCGGCCATACGCTGGTGATTGACGGCGTGGAGCATAAGCTCAGCCTGCTGCCTTCCGGCGTGGTGCGGCCGGGGAAATTGTCGCTCATCGGCAATGGCGTGGTGGTTGACCCGTGGGCATTCTTTGCTGAAGTGGCGCGCGTGGCGGAAAAAGGCGTGCAGGTGACACCGGACAATCTCCGCATCGCCGAAAACGTCGTTCTCATCCTGCCCGTCCACGGCATCGTGGATCGCGCGCGCGAAGCGGCGGCCGGCGTCAAGATCGGCACTACCGGTCGGGGCATCGGCCCCGCTTATGAGGATAAGATCGCGCGCCGCGCTATTCGTTTGTGTGATCTGGCGGATGCCGCCTTGCTGCGCGCTAAGCTGGAGCATCTGCTGGCGCATCACAATATCCTGCTCGCAGCCTATGGCGCGGAAACGGTCAAGGCCGAGGAATTGCATGGCCAGCTGCTGGAACTGGCGCCGCGCCTGTTGCCCTATGCCGCGCCCGTCTGGAAATTGCTGGACGAGGCGGCGCGTGCCGGCAAGAAAATCTTGTTCGAAGGCGCGCAGGGCACGATGCTGGATATTGACCACGGCACCTATCCGTTCGTCACCTCCAGCACCACCGTGGCGGCCAATGCTGCGGCGGGCGCCGGCATCGCCCCGCATCATATCGGCACCGTGCTGGGCATCTGCAAAGCCTATACCACGCGGGTCGGCGCCGGCCCGTTCCCGACCGAGGAGCTGAGCGCGATCGGCGAGCAGATCGGCGCGCGCGGCAAGGAGTTCGGCACCGTGACGGGGCGCAAGCGGCGCTGCGGCTGGTTTGACGCCGTGATGGTGCGCCAAGCCGCGCGCGTCGGCGGCATCACCGGCATCGCGCTGACCAAGCTGGATGTGCTGGACGAGTTGGCGGAAATCAAGGTCTGCACCGGCTACCGTTACCAGGGGCAGGCGCTGGATTATCTGCCGGCGGCGCAGCCGGTGCAGGCGACGCTGGAGCCGGTCTATGAAACCTGGGAAGGCTGGCAAAAGCCCACGCGTGGCGCCCGCAGTTGGGCGGAACTGCCCGCCCGCGCCGTCAAATATGTCCGCCGGCTGGAAGAGCTGGTGCAGGTGCCGGTCACCCTGCTTTCCACCAGCCCCGAGCGCGACGATACCATCCTGATGCAAGATCCGTTTGGCTAGAGGATTTGGCCGGTCTTCAATCGCACAAAAAAGCCGCCGGATTGCGCCGGCGGCTTCTGTGTTCGTAATCTGTAGAGCGTTTAGCGGCGGTCACCGACCAGGCGCAGCAGGAACATGAAGGCGTTAATGAAGTTGAGATAGAGGCTCAACGCGCCCATCACCGCCAGCTTGCCATTGGCTTCGATGCAGTAGCCGTCTGAGTAGGACTGCTTGATGTTCTGGGT